>NZ_CP045302.1:4725000-4929889 GCF_009363155.1 Azotobacter salinestris | reverse complement strand
TCTCGCGCAGCCGGCTGATCAGGAGGGTCCCGCCAGGCTGGGCTTCGCGCGTGAGCAGGTCCTGCAGCTCGGCCAGCACCGCCTGCTGCACGCTGGCGGTGTTCGGGGCGAGCGCGATGGTCATGTCCAGCGGTGTCGCCGTAGGCGCGGCGACGAACACCTCGGCGGTGACCGGCCGCCGCCCATCGATGTGGGCCTGCACCTCGGCCACCTCGGCGGCATCAGGGATGATGCTCACCGGGTCGTCGTCGTTGACGAACAGCACCGTCACGGTGCCGGCCCCCAGCTGCCTCGGGTAGACCCACACGCGCGTGACGCCCGGTACCTGCAGCGCCCACAGCACATAGTCGGCCTCCGCGCCGCCCTGGGGCGGGTTGCGGATGCGCTGCAGCAGGCGCGCGAGCAGACGCTCATCGCTCTCGACGTCGTCGCCGCCGGAGATGCCGCCGGCCGCCACCGCCGCGCTCGATTGCACGCCGGCGATCGGCGAGAGCAGAAACACACTGGCGCCCACCAACAGGTTGCCGTCCGTGCCCGCCACGCTCGCCTCGACGGCGACGGTGGCCGTGCCGCCGGCGATGGTTGCTGCGGCCTGGGTGGCGTACTGCACGCCGTCCTGGCGCTGAACGATTGTGCCCGCCGGGATCGCCGCACCGTTCGTCCCGGTGAATGTGACCGAGCCCTCGGCGAAGGTCGCCGCGTTGCGGGTGATCCCCCAGATCGCCGCCCAGCGCTGCAGGTACTCGCGCTCGGCGGTATCCGGCAGGGCCTGGCGCGCGGCCCAGTCGATGTATCCGTAGAGCAGGTGCGCCGCGCCGGCCTGGGCACGGCCGATGATCCCCAGCAGGGAGCGGCGTAGCACGGCGCCGTCGACTCCGGGGAGACGGGTGCTGATGTCGGCGACGACGCGGTCGATGATCTCGGTCAGGGAGGGTCTGGCGAACGGCATCAGGCGGCCCTCTTGGCGGCCTGGGCCGACCACTCGTAGTTGTACCGGTACTGCACCCGTTCGCCCTGCGGCCTGTAGAGGTCGACGACGATCAGCATCCAGCTCTTGGAGTGATACGACGCCGCCACCTCGATGCGGGTGGCGACGCGGTCCTCGATCATCCAGGCGAGGGCGTCGCGGCAGTATTGCTCGGCCCGCGCCAGTGTCTGCGGCAGCTGCTTCTCGCGGGCCAGCAGCCAGAGCAGCGACCCGGTACGGTCGCCCTCGACGGACGGCTGCACGTCGCCCCAGTAGCCGCGCAGGTCGTCCTGCGGCAGCTCCGGCGGAATCTGGTCCGGCTCGGCCCGGCGGTCGGTGAACAGGCTGATGATGACGGCGGTCTCCAGGCCGTCGTCGCGGGACAGGTCGAACCCATCGAGCAGCAGGTCGCCGCCTGCTTCCGTCATGACAAGCGCAACGTCTGCCATCAGTTCGGCACTCCCGTCCCCGGATGGGTGTGGGTGCTACCCACGTCTTTCCCGTTGTTGGTGAGCGTGCCGGTGATGGCCACATTGCCGGCGATGGCCACGTCCGGCGCGACGATCTCCAGCGCCTGGACCGCCGTGATCTGCACGCGGTCGCGCAGCAGCTGGATCTTGTTGCCGAGATCGTCGTACATGGCCACCTCGCCCGGCTCCAGCTTCAGCCGGAAGCGGCGGTCATCCACCACCAGGACGATCCCCTGCTCGCGGTTGCCAGCGACGAACGCGATGGCCGCGTCGGCGCCCGGATGCGGGTGCGCGGTGAACCCATAGTTCTGCATCCGCTCGACCCCGTCGCGCAGCTCGCCGCGCAGCAGCTCGACCTGCAGCGTCTGGCGTGCGGTGCTGTCGCTTACGGCGCGCAACACCCCACGAGCGAACGCCATCATCACCCGGTTGCCCAAGGTGCGAATCTGTTGCTGCATGCTCACGTCTTCTTCTCCTCGCCGAGAGCCTCTTTCCACAACGTGCCGTCGTCGTCTTTCTTGCCGGCCTTCTTGGCGGCAGTGCTGTCCGGCGGCTCCGGCGCGAAGGCCTGCGGACTGACGATGTCCAGCTTTGCCTGGGTCCCGCCGTCGTCGCGGGTGAAGGTGACCTGGCGGATCATCATCTCGCCCTCCATCCGCAACCAGGACGAGCGGACAGTGACCAGCATGTTCGGCAGCCACAGCGGGCCGCCCGGGTACTGGCGCCACCCCTGCACGGTGATCGAGGCCGTGGCCGATTTCCCGATCCGGGTGTTCGCTTCCCAGGCGGCACGATCCTTCGCGGCGTTCGCCGTGCCATCTGCCTCGGCGATGACCAGCAGCGGCCGATAGCGCTTCACGCCGCTGTCGGTCACCGCGCCCTCGACGTGCGCCTCGGCCTCGCCGTCGGTCGCCTCGCTCCAGGAGGTCTGTGCCTTCACGGTGTATTGGCTGAAGCGCTGCGAGTGATCGATCGAGCCGGAGGCTTCCTTGATGTTCTCGCCCTGCACCAGCGCCACGGCGGCGCGCTGCGTGCCGGCACGGGTCAGCAGCAGGCCGCCGGCGCCATCCGGCATCGCCAGCAGCTTCCGCTGCCGGGCATAGCGCTCGATCGCCTCGAATGCGGTCTCGCCCTGCTGGAGCTTGATGACTTGGAACGGCTCGCCGACCGGAACGTCCGCACGCACTGCGATGCCGAACGGCTTCGCGATGATCTGCGCGAACTTGAGCAGGTCGATGTTCTTCCACTCGTCGGGGCTGTGCACTGCCGAGCAGTCGATCAGGTCCGCCGTCTTGTCGCGGCCCTGGATGTTGATGGTGTGGGTTTCCGGTCCATACGAGGGCCGGAAGATATCCACGTAGCCGATCACCAGCGGCACGCCGCCCAGGCGTACCTCGCAGGCGTCGCCCGGCAGGATCGGCCAGGGCTCGACTTGGGCGGCCATGCCGGCGCGCCCTTCCCAGCGCTCGGTCAGCGTGACGGTGAATGCGCTGCTTGCCGCATCCATCGCCCGGGTAACGCCCAACTCTGTCCAACCGGCATAGGACAGGCCGTTCACGCGCAGTTCGAGGTCATCCATCCGACAGGACCTCGAGCTGCTGGCCGCCCGGCAGGAATCCCGGGTGGCGCGGCTTGTTGCGGCTCACGATCTCGTCCGCCCGGCTGGCGTCGCCATAGAGCTGGTACGCCACCAGCAGCGACGGCAGCGTCGCCGGCGGCGTGTACTCGACCAGTTGCGGCAGATCCACCTCGGGCTGGGGAATGCCGCGCACCACCTCCGTGCGCAGCGCGCCGAGCGCCACATAGGCCTCGTCGTTCCCGGTGCGCTCCATCTCGGTGTCGATCCGCTCGACCAGGGCCTGCCGGGCGCTGTTCGCATCCTGATAGCTCGGATAGTCGATGGCGACGGCGGCCCGGGCCGCCGCCGGCAGCGACACCTGCCGCACCAACTCGTTGAACGCCTCATGGTTCGTGGCCTGCTGCCGGCGGCTCGGGGTAGTGGTCCGCCCGCTATAGGGCGCCGACACCTGCTCCATCACGCCAATGAACAGGGAGGCCGCCTGCTCGCCATAGGCGTCGCTCGCCAGATCGAACATGTCGATGAGACCGCTCGCCAGCTGCTCGGGCCATTGCACGATCGACAGGGCATTGCCCGCCAGGTTGCGCAACGCGCGGCTGAACGACACCGCCGCCTCGAGCTCGCCGGCCAGGTTGATCCCCCCGGGCGCGGCCAGGAACTCCGTGAGCGCCTGCAGGTGCTGCGTTGCAGCCTCCAGCACGAAACCGGGGAATCCCTCCGTAAGGAACCGCTCGACGAAGCCCGCTTGCGCGGCAGAGATAACCGAATTGCCGGCCTTGCTGATCGCGTTGATGCTGTCGGTCACCGCGCGCGGATAGGACGCCTCGCCTGCCTCGAGGAAGGTGATCGACACCCGGCACATACCGCCGTTCTGGCTCGTCTCGTTGACGCTCAGCCCACGGCAGACGACGGTCAGCTCTCCCCGGTACGGATGCACCAGCAGACCCGGGCCGGGCGTCTCGCACGCCTCGATCAGGGTGTCTCGCTCAAGGTGATAGTTCTCGCCGACCAGATAGCCGGTGACCGTGAACTCCCGGGCACGACGCCCAAGATCCTCGGTGTACGGCACGTCACGCAGCGCATGCTCGTGCACGGCCTGCCGGCGGCCATAGGCGCTGTCGGCGGACTCGACCTTGAACGCCGCGCCGCGAAATGATGCGGTGCGGTACATGTCGCGCCAGGTCATAGGAGCTCCAGAAAAATCAATGGTCAGGTGACATCGAAGCCGAGCGTCATCTGCATTTGCTCGCGCCAGTGGTCGACTCCGTGCTCAAGGCCTGGCTTTTTCCATCTCTATTTGGCCAGCTGCTGGCCACTCAAAGCAGAAGCATTACCGCACTGAGGCGTTCCGCCATGACAAGCTGAAGCGAAATTACGAGAGCATGGTGGTCGGCTTGTGGGGTCCTGTGGCTACTCATGTGAAACGTCAACAGCCCCTAGTTCATGTCCAAGCGGCCTTGGCGACAATCGGTGGGAGGGTCTTTCCCGGGCGTGCCCTATGCTGCTTAGGGATCGCACCCCTACCATCCTTGCAGGTGCCTCCATGCCCGGCATCCTTCGGCCGTTAGCGGTGGCCTTGCTGTTGGCCCTTCCCCGGCTGGCGCCGGGCGGTCCCTATTCACAACTAGTGGTCTTCGGCGATTCGCTGAGCGACGGCGGACAGTTTCCGGATGCCGGAGGTCCGCTGTGGGGCGGCTTGCCGACCGGTGGTCTGCGTTTTACCAACCGTACAGGGCCCGGTTATTTGCCGGACAACAGCGAGTATTTCGCGCCAGTCGCCGTCCAGCGCCTGGCGGGCCGGCTCGGGCTGGCGGCGCTGCCCTCGACACCGATCCTGCCGCAGGTCCTGACCGGAAATCCCGACGGCAGCAACTACGCGGTCGGCGGCTACCTGACCGGGCAGGTGCGCGCCTCGATCATGGACCCCGATGGCTCGGTGGTGAATGCCGGTGGTGGCCTCGCGCGTACCCGCGACGGCTATCTAGTCGAGACGCCGCAGGTGGACCCGAACGCGCTGTTCTATGTCAACGGCGGCGGCAACGACATCTTCCAGGGTCGCATCGTCGATCCGGCCAGCGCCACGCAGGCCGCCGCCGAACTGGTCGAGGGGGTGGCCGCACTGCAGCGCGCCGGGGCGCGTTACATCATTGTCGCCGACCTGCCGGATGTCGGCGCCACCCCAGCCGGTCTCGTCAGCGGCGCCCGGCCGCTCTGGAGCCAGGCCGCGCCGCAGTTCGACGCGGCGCTGGACACGCAGCTAGCCGGCCTCGGCGGCAACCTGATCCGCCTTAACCTGCGCGGCCTGCTCGCTGAGGTGCGGGCCGATCCGGCCACCTTCGGCCTCGATCCAGGCGTGGCGCAGAGCGATGTCTGTTTCGACGGCTCCCGGGGCGACTGCCGCGAGGACCCGACCTGGGGGCTGCACGGCGGCTCGCCGGACCCGCGGCGGCTGCTGTTCAACGATGGCGTGCATCCCACCGCGACGGTCCAGCAGATCAGCGCCGACTACACCCATGCGTTGCTCGTGGCCCCTTGGGAAATCACCTTGCTGCCGGACATGGGCCGCGCGGCGCTGCGCGCGCACCTGCGCCTGCTGGACGGCGAGCTGCAGGCGCAGCAGGGTCGCCGGCAGGTGTCGGGAACCTGGCGGTTTGCCGTGCAGGGCGGCTACCGGCGTCCGGACTACGACGGCGGGAACAGCGGCGCCGCTGGCAATGGCCGCAGCCGGGATCTCGCGCTTGTCGCCAGCCGGCAGCTCGCTCCGCAATGGCTGGCCGGGTTGAGCCTGGGGGTGGCAGATAATCACCTGGAGTTGGGCGAGGCGGATTCGGACTATGAGATGAGCAGCGTGCTGCTCACCGGCTTCGCCCGCTACCAGCGCAGCCGGCTGTTCGTCGATCTGCGCGCCTCGCTGGGCTGGCTCGATTACCACGACCTCGAACGGCGCTTCGCCCTCGGCAACGCCCGGCGCACCGAGGAGGGCGATAGCGAGGGCTGGCTCTGGGGCGTCGGCGGCCGCCTGGGCCTGAACCTGTTCGAGGTGGGCGCACGCCTGCGAGCCGGCCCTTTCGTCGGCGCCGACTACCAGCGGGTGACGGTCGACGCTTACCGCGAGCATGGCAACAGCGCCAGTGCCCTGGCCTATGACGAGCAGAAGCTGGAATCCCTGCTGTTCGTCGCCGGCCTGTTCTTCGATTGCGCCCTTAATGAGAATACCCGGCTGTTAGGCGAGATCGCCCGCGAGCATGAGGACCGGGATGAGGCCGAGGACTTGCGCCTGGGGCTGGTCAGCGTGCCGGGCAACCGCTTCAGGCTGCGGGGCTATATACCGCCCGACAAGCAGACCCGCCTCGCCCTTGGCCTGACCCGACAGTTCGGCGAAGGCCTGACACTGCGCGCTAGCTACCACTATCTGGGCGGCGAGGATTCTGTCCAGGGAGTCGACCTGTCGCTGACCCGAGATATATAGGCCCATTATTTCTGGGCACGAAATGGGTGCAGCAGATTCGCCACTTCGGGCGATATGTCATTATTTTGTCGATATATCCAAGAATATTTCATCATTCTGCCATCATCTCATCTAGAGATCATCCCAGTTTTCAATGTCCTCATCCCAGCCGTCCTCATCTTCTGGATCCAGTTCGGCTACCTGGGCATCCAGAGCTTCGTCAATGAAATAATCGAGTCCATCGTCATCGAGCTGCTCCAAAGACTCATCGGCCTCCTTATCGAGCAACCCCTCATGCTCAAGATCAAGGATGTCTGCTTCCGTCCACATGGTCGCTCCAGTACATAGCACTCCAACGGACACTTTGTATGTAAGGGCATCACGGCCTGAATCAAGTGGTGTCAGCCCGATGCATGGATCTGAGGATCTACTGTTATGGTGCCGCCATCGCGTAGCCGAGGTTCGTGTCGAACTGCGCGCCGCGGCTGCCCTGCGTCTGCACTCGGGTGCCAGGCGGCAGGTTGTTCATGTCCACGCGCACGAGTACCTCTTGCGGCTCGTTGCGCACGGTGGCAGCAGCCTCGCGGCCAATCTCGGCCGAGCGGCGCCCGATGTCCGTCGCGGCGGCCGCGGCGCCTGTCGTCTCGGCCGCTCCGATTGCAGGAGCCATTGCGCCCTCATCGATGCCGAGTAGCCCGCGCATCCAGTCCGGCAGCGCACCCTTGACGGCCTGTGCCGCTGCGGAAATCTTCTCGCTCAGGATGGCGGCGATATCCCAACCGGTGAAGTATTTCACCAGCCCGTTGAACGCCTCCATGATGAGGCCTACCGGGTTGTACTCGCGCCAGGCCGCCAGCAGGCCGAGCAGGAAGTTGTCCCGGAAAGCGGCCCGCACGTCCTCGAACTTCTGCGTCCACCAGGCGCTGATCTGGTCCCAGTTGCGCACCAGCAGGTAGCCGGCAGCCGCAACCGCAGCCAGGCCGGCGACGATCCAGCCGATCGGCGTGGCCAGAATCGCGGTGCCCAGTCCATAGATCGCCGTGCCCAGCGCATAGATGCTGGTCAGCAGCCAGCCGCCGATCATGGCGCCCAGCACGCCCAGGATCACGTTCGCACCGCCGAAGGTATCGACCAGCCAGCCTGCCGCCTGGATAACCGGCTGAATGCCGGCATAGAGATCGCGGAACAGGCCGACCAGTTGGTCGAGTCGCTGCGGCAACTTATCGGCAAAATCCTTGGCGAACGCCTCGAGCTGCGGCCGGTACTGCACCAGGATCTTGGAGAATTGCTGCCCCAGCTTCGCCAGCTCCGGCAGCACCGCCGCGGCGATCGTGTTCTTCACCCCGGTCAGCGATGCCTGGAACACGCTCAATTGAGCGTTGAAGTCGCTCGCCGCCTTGACCGTCTCGGAGCTGAGCACGACGCCCAGCTCGCGGGCCTCTCCGCGCAGCTGCGCGACACGCTCGGCGCTCACGCTGACGAACTCGGCCAGTTGTTCGCCGCCCTCGCCCCCGAACAGCTCATCGACCAACCGCTGCCGCTTGGCGACGTTGTCCACCTTGCGCAGTTGGGTCAGCACCAGGTTGAACAGGGCCTCGGTGTTGCCCATGGTGGCCTTGATCTGCTTGTCGCTGAGCCCGATCCGCTTGAAGGCCTCTTCCGCACTGCCTTCTCCGGTTACGGCGTATTCGTCGGCGCGCAGACTCAGCTCCTTGAGCGCATCGAGCAGCGCGTCGTTTTCGACACCGTATGCCTTGGTGGCGTACTGAAGCTCCTGCAGGGTCTCGACCGGGACGCCGAGACGCGCCGAGAATTTCTGTACCTCGCCCCCGGTTTCGGCTACCGAAGCCCCGATGCCGATGATCGCCGCCGACGCGGCTGTTGCCATCGCCGCGATGCCGGCGCCCACGGTCGCCACACGTTTGGCGAGGTCGCCGACCGCCGTGCCCACGTTGCGAAACGACTGCACCAGCACTGGCAGGCCGCTGCGGTTGGATAGATCGAGGAGACGGTCGCGGATGCCACCGGTAACTTGGCCAATGCGGCCCAGCATTCCACGCAGCGGCCTGGTGACCTGGTCGACCGCGCGGATGATGATGTTCAGCGGGTATTGCTTTTCTGCCATGACACCCATTCCTCTGCGCGCTCGAGCCAGAATGTCAGGTCATCGAGATCGAACTCCCAGACCTCCGAAGGCTGGATGCCCATCACCTTGACGGCGACGGTTACGGCTTTGGCCCAGTCCCGAGGTGCCTGAACAAAAAATCGTTCGCCTCCTGGATGACGACCGACTGGTCCTCCTCGGCGAACTCCTCGAGCACGGCGACCGGATGCCCGATCATCTTGGCGCCCAGGTCGATCAGGGTGCCGAAGTCGAGGTTGACCGACACCTCGCCCTTCGCATCCGCGCCGGCGCGGAGCGTGCAGTTCCGCAGGTGCTTCAGCTTGCGGGTGATCGTCACCTGCGTGATGGTTTCGCTCCCGAACTGCACTGGCTCGGCCAGGGTATGAACTCGCTCTTTCGCCATCAGCGGATCTCCTCGCCGGACAGGCCCTCGAAGCGGAACGCACCGTTCCCCTCCTCGGTGTTGAAGGTGCCCTCGGAGGCGTACCAGGCGTTGCGCAGGACGACGACCTTGCCGTTCGCCAGCTCCAGGGTGACGGTGGCATCGGTCAGGTTCTGCAGCGTCTCCAGGCTGATCTCGCGGCGGTCGCGGATCTCGCCCTCGATGAACGGGATCTGCGGCGTCTCGCTGTAGCCGTGGACGCCGTCCGGGCCGACCAGGCCGGCGCGAAGCGGCTGGCCCAGGTTGTAGGTGAAGTTGCCGACGGCGTTGTAGATCTCGCCGTCGACCTTGATGCTGATGGTTCCGCCGAGGCGTGCCATTGCTCGATTCTCCGATGCAGGAAGTTCCGCCCGTTACAGGCGGAACTGGATTTTGTTCGCGATGATCCGCAGCTGGTTGACCAGATCAGGCGGAAGCAGCATGTCCAGGCGGTTCGGGTCGCTGGCGTTGCGCTCGGCGACCAGGTTGGCCTTGAAGTCGTCGATGTTCTCGACGAGCCCCAGGTCCTCCCACTCGCGGAACTTGGCGAGCGCCTCGGCCTTCATGACCACCGGCGTGACCACGGCCTGGCCGCTGCCGTAGCGGGTGCCATCGTTCGCCAGCTTGTGGCGCGGGTATTTGCGCAGGATGTAGTCGCGCCAGTCGTGGCGAATGAACATCAGCGTGAACAGCGTCTCGCTGTCCAGATAGCTGGTGTCGCTCCCACCGGCCGAGTTGGTCTTGTAGGTCGTGATCAGGCGCTCGACCTGCATGACGCCGCCGGCATCGACCTTGGTGGTGGCGATGCCGTCGAACAGCAGCAGGTTCCGCTCCTCGTTGGTGAAGCG
The DNA here is from genome assembly GCF_009363155.1 of Azotobacter salinestris. Lineage (NCBI taxonomy): Bacteria > Pseudomonadati > Pseudomonadota > Gammaproteobacteria > Pseudomonadales > Pseudomonadaceae > Azotobacter > Azotobacter salinestris. The sequence continues at coordinate 4,920,031 of NZ_CP045302.1, read as the reverse complement.
GTCGGCCGCGGCCGGCGGCAGGCACCAGGCATAGCCCAGGTTCTGGATCGGCCGCGCCGGATCGATCGCGGCGTAGTAGGCGGCGATCGCCATGGTCTCGGCGGCCTTTTCGTAGGCCGGCATGGGCTCGCTGTTCGCCATGACGATGGTCAGGTGCGGGCTGTTGCGGCTGTCGCCCAGCGTGCCCAGCGTGCCCTGGGTGCCGCGTGCGGCGGCGAACGCATGCATCTCGATCTCGCGGCCCCAGCCGAACCGGCTGGCCAGCTCGGTCTCCAGGGCCGCCAGGCTGGCCGCGTCGGTGTAGGGCATGCCGAGGACCTGGAACCACTCGTCGCCCAGCGCGGCCAGCGCGTCGGTGATATCCGGGTTGCCGGTACCGCCGGACATGGCGGTGATGGTTAGGGTGAGGCCGGCCGGAAGGGCCTGGCCGTCGTAGTAGTTCACCCGCAGATCGAGGGTGTTCCCGGCCTCGCCCTTGTGGCGGGCGGTCACCGTCACGGTGCCCGTGGTGGCGGTGGCCGTCACCGGCAGGTCGACCGCGGCGTTGATGGCAGCCGCCACAGCGGTGGCCACGGAGGTCGGCGTACCGCCGCTCGGCACCCCCACGTCGACGCGGCGGCCGGCGATCATCAGGTACAGGGTGCCAGCCTCTGTCGCAGCGGCACCGAAGGCCAGCGCACCGGTCGCGACGACGCCCTCGGTGTTGTCGGCCACCGGCATGACCTGCAACTCAGTGAAGGTGTCCTGCGCCAGCACGGCGCGCACCATGCCGGCCAGCATCGAGCCGGCACCGAACAGTGCGTCAGCCTGGGCCTCGCTGGTCACGCGCACCAGTTGCTCGGCGGCAGCGGATCCGGCGGCCAGCTTCTGGCCGATCAGCAGCCGTCGGTAGGTGACGGCCTGCGGGCCGCCGACGGCCTTGCTGTTGTCGATTTCGCCGTAGACGCCCGGCTTGCGCAGCGTTCCCGGCCCCGGGAGGGTGTTGAAGCCGATGGCCATTTAGTTGCCCTCTTCCTGTGCTGCGGCCGGCGTGGCGTCCGGCTTGACCTCGATCACGTCGCCGGCTTTCAGCTTGCGGCGCCAGTAACTGCTCATCTCGACCGGCTCGCCCTCGGCGACCAGCGGTCGGTAGTCGGCCGGGTGGCGCACCAGGCGCCCGTCTACCGGCTTCAGCGTGCGGCGGTCGTTCATTGGTTCAGTCCTGTGAGGTGGGTGCTCGCCCGGTCGGCCGGATCGTCCTGCTCGCCGGCCAGGCTGTAGTCGGTGTGCACCGTGGCCAGATCGTCGAGCGTCTCGTTGAAGTCGGGGCCTGGCTGCTCGTCGAGGTAGTCCGCGTCGAAGATGATGCGGCAGGCGCCGATGACGGCTTCGCCCTCCTCGCGCAGCACCATCTGCGTCCGGCTGTAGCGCAGGTCGCTGGCCGTCCCGCCGAGCGTGTCGTCACGCAGCAGGATGAGCTCTACCTGGCGCGCGATCTCGTCGAGCACGTCGTCGAGCGCCTCGTCCGCCTCGCCCTGTATCTCGACGGCAAGTTGTACGGTGCGCCGGTACTCGCGCGGGGCGGCGGTATGGATCTCGCCAGCCTCGTCCATGGTGTAAACCGATATCGCCGGCAGCTGGTTGTCCCAGTCGTTGACGATGAACGGCGCCACCCGGCTGGCGTAGACGCTCGCGCCGACGCCGGTGTTGCCCATGAGCAGCTCGACCGCCTTCTTGCGGATTGCTGTGCGCGGATGCGGCACGATCACACCTTCTTCAGAAAGATCAGCGCCCCGGCAACACCATCAGGCTGCACGTCGCTGATGCGATAGAGTTGGCCGCGCACCCGGACGCGGTCACGGGGGGTCCGCTCATTCGGCAGGTCGGACAGCCGCACGCCCAGCACCGGGTTGGTGCTGGAAACCGGCGCCTGCGTTTCCGGATCGATCTCGACGTGCGCGGAGTCGAACACGGCCTGGGGCAGCTCGACGCCCGGCTCGACCCCATCGGTGAGCCAGTAGACCGAGGGCTCGGAGAACGTGCGAACCGCGACGCCCAGCATCCGGTTGGCCATACCGCTCCAGGCCATGGCTTAGGCCACCGCGGCCGGAGCCGAGACGCCGTTGAGCCGCACGCGGCCGACAGCGGACGGGTTGGCCGCGACCTCGGTGGCCACGCCGACCAGTACCAGGCCAGCCGCGGAAGCGTTGGTCAAGACGCGGGTGCTGGTGTTCATGTAGACCGGATCGCCGACCGCCCAGGCCTGTGCGCTGGTCTTGTTCAGCGCGAACACGCCGGTCAGCTTGAGTTCGACGGGATCTCCCGCGGTCTCGGTGGTGGCGGCGACGCCAATAATGCTGCCGACCTTGTAAATCTGGCCGGAGACGGTACCGCCGGCGGGCGCGGTGACGATGACGATGTCGCCGGGCTGGATGTAGCTTTTCATGGATGCCTCCAAATCGAGCAGGAACAAAAAAGGCACCTCGCGGTGCCTGTGCAGGCTCAGGTTCGCCGGTCAGTTCCCGGAGTTCTTGTACGCGCCGCGGTAGTCGACCCAGCCCGCGCCGAACACCAGCCGGGCCTTGATTTCCAAGCCGTCCACCTCGAAGCCCTCGCGAGTCTCGGTGAAGACGCCCTGCTCGCCTTCCAGATAGGCGTATTCGAAGGTGTCCACCACGCCGGGGGCGGCGAACAGAAACCACTGATTCCCGGAGATCCGAGCATCGACAACCACGGTCAGCGAGGCGTTGCGGGTGTCGTTGATGTCGCTGCTCTTGGCCGGCACGTAGTTGCTGGAGGTGAACTGGAAGGCCTCCAGCTCCTTGTCCGGCCCAACCACCAGGAATTCCGGGGCGATGTTGAGGTAATTGCCGGCCTTGGATTGCTGTTTGCGCATGGCGGCCCGGGCTGCGGCCAGGGAGGTGGTGTTGATGGCTCCGCCGGAGGCGGCCAGGTTGCCATGGTTGGCGTGGAAGATGGCGGTGCCATCGACGTAGCTCGGGTTGCCTAGGATCAGGGCCATTACCACATCGGATTCGACTTGGGCAGCGGCCGCGCCGAGGGCTTGGGGAATCCGGGAGAAGGCGCTGAGATCGTCGTTGACAATCGCTTCCCAAGTGATGGCGATGATCTTGCCGTACTTGGCGACCTTGATCGGCGAGCCCTCCTCGTCGATGGTGCCGTACTTGTATTCGCCGTGCTCGCGGACCTGCTCCAGCGCGGAGATGTCGCCCAAGGCCACGCGGGTGATCTCGCGGAAATCCGGCACGCTGGTCTGCCGGCCCAGCGGACGCCAGGTCTGCGGGGCCAACTCGTAGGCGGCCCGTAGGGTACGGGTGATGCTGCCGCTGAGCAGCAGCGGGAAATCGCTGATGGTGTGCATGCCGGCAGCGCGGAAAGCCGCGCTGTTACAGCCCAGGGCGGCGCCAGCGATTTCGCGGGGCAGCATGCCACGCGCGTTGCCGCCGACCATCTCGATGCACTCGCGAGCCATGTCCAGCAGGTTCATGCCGCGAAATTGGAGAGCGGCCTGTTCCAGCTTGACGGTGGGGTTGATGCGGTGCTGGAGAGCGTTCTCCATGGCGGCACGCTTGGTTGCCAGGATGTTCTGGTCAATGGCACCGGAGATGGTGGGTTGGCTGTTGCGGCTCGGCGGCTGGGTTTCAAGTTGCCGCTCGGCCAGCTTGTCGATCATGGCGGTGCTGGCCTGCTCGACGCTGATGCCGCGCTCGATCAGGCTTTCGGCGAACTCTTCGTCCAGGCCTACCTTGCGAGCCATCTGGCGGATGGTCAGGCTGCGCTTGCGTTCGGCTTCGGCAGCTTCGCGGCGGATGGCTTCCTCGGCGGCGCGCTGTCCTTCTTCGGTCATGGGGGGCATTGCGGGTTCCTCTTGAATAGTCGGCGCGGGGGCCTAGCGAGTCGGGAATTGAGTCTGGAAGCGCGGGCCCTGGTAATCTGCCGGCGTCTGGGCGGATCGGATCTTGGCGCCGTCGTCGAAGCCGATCGGTACGATCGAGAGCTCCATCGGCTCCCAGTCGGTCGCCCGGTAAGTCGGCAGCTTGTCGTCCTCTTCCTCGACGACGTCGTAGCGGTGCACGGCATAGCCGACGCTGATGTTGCGCAGGATGCCGTCCTTGACGTCGCGGAATACCTCGTCGGCATCTTCACGCTGGCTGAAGCGGACCAGCGCCCGCCCCTCGCCGCCCTCGATCCAAGCCCGCTCGACCACGCCGATCACGTCGCGTAGTTCCCAGGAACTGTGCGCATTCAGCAACGGCGCGCCGTTGTTCAGGCGCTCCAGCCGGACGGCGCCTTCGCTGACGTCCAACTCCTCCATGTAGCTGCCGACGTCCCAGGACCAGCGGCGCCCTCTGGCACCGGTGGTCCAGGTCAGTTCAGCGGTGCGTTGTTCGATGTCTACCGAGCCCGGCCGCACGACGGCGCGCAAGCTGAGCATCGGCGTCTCATGGATTTGAGTCGTCGGGGGCATTGAAGGATTCCTGATTGTCGGTGGAGTCCGGGTCGGCCGGTGGTTCCTGTGGTGGTTCGGGTTCGCTGACGGCGCCAGCCTGTGCCTGGCCGGCGGCGCTCATGTGGCGGGCGTCGTAGTCGAACACCAGGCCGAGTTCGTCGAGCCGCACCATGTTGGCGGCATAGCGCCGGAGGATTTCGTCAGGGTCGGTGTAGCCCATCTCGCGCAGCGCATCGTCCGGCGGGAGCAGGCCGAGGCGCATGCGCGCCTTGATGACGTCGACCTCGGCGGCCGGGTCGACCATGTCGCGCCGCGGCGGCACCCATTCGGCCCGCGCCGCGCCAAGTACGGCGCCCGGCAACAGGGCCTGTGCCTCCATGAACCATTGCCAGGCCCGCTCGCACAGTTGCGGGATCAGCATGCGCCACTGCCAGACGTCCACGCGGCGGGCGAAATGCAGCCAGCCCATGCGGCCGCTGGAGAAGTTGACGCCCTTGAGGTCGCCGGTCAGCAGTTCGTAGGGGACGCCGAGTCCCACGGCAACGGCGTGCAACGCCTGCCAGGAATAGGCCTGGTAGCCGTTGAAGGTCGGCGGGGTACCGAAGTTGATTTCCTCGCCGACGCCCAACTCCTGCACGATGCCGGGCTCCATGCGCTCGATCAGCGGGGGCTGCTCCCGGCTTCCCCCCACCGCATCATCCTTGGAGACGAAGGCAGCGAAGCAGGCAGCGATCTTGGCCTGCTCGATGATCGCGTCTTCCATCTCGTCGAAGTTGCGCAGGCGTTGCAGTACCGGAGCCAGCCAGCTATAGCCGCGGGCCTGCCCAGGGCGTTTCGGCAGGAAGACGTGAATGACGTCTTCGGCCGGCACGCGCTTGGATTCCAGCGTGCGCCAGGTGTTGTTCGCGCCCGGGTGCTGGTCGTGGAGCCAATAGGCCACCCGCCGGCCCAGCGCGTCGAACTCGACGCCCTGGATGATGCGATTCTGGGTTCCGGCGATGTCGCCGTCCTTGCTCTCGTCGAGGAAGTCCGGCTCCAGCACCTGCAGTTGCAGGGGGACAGGCAGGCCGTCGCTGGAGAATCGGCGGCGCCGCCTCACCAGACATTCGCCGGCCTCGACCACGGTTTCCATGATCTTGTGCTGCAGACCGTAGAAGCTCTCGAGGCCGTCGGCATCGCAGTCGGTGGTTTCCCCCCAGGCCGCCCAGAGGTCGGTCAGCCTCTTGTTGCTGCGGTTGCTGCTGGCTCGCGGGCGCGGCACGACGCCAGCCCCTACGACGTTATCGGCGATGCCGGTGATGGCTCGCTCGGCGTAGGGATTGTTGCGGCGCTGGTCGCGGGCGCGGTTGCGTAGCCTGGCCAGCGCCGGGGCGTTTTCGGTGTTGGCATCGGCACCCGTGCTGCGCCACCCGTCGTTGCGGCGGCCCAATGCGGCACCTTCGAAGCGCCGCTCGAGCAACTCCAATTTCAGCTCGGCCTTGCGACGCTGCAGTTTCAGCTCGGCGCGCTGCGCTGCCCGCTTGGGGAACAGCGTGTCGATGATCCCCATGTCAGTAGCCCTTGCTGAAGCTGGAATAGCGGCGGCCGCCGGCATTGCTGGCGTTCAGGCCCAGTTCGCTGGCCATCGACTTGAGAATCCGCATCATCTCGTCCAGCGATCGGTAGGTGACGCTCTTGTCCTGATAACGGACGGTGAGCGCCCCTTCAGCGATGGCAGCCTGCAGGGCGGTGTACTGCTCCAGGGTGTAAGCCATCAGGTGCGTTTCTCCCAATAGGACGAGCGCCGGCGTGGGCGTTCATTGGTTGTCGGGGTATCTGCTGGCGGCGCGGCAGCCAGGGCGTCGAGGTCGAGGCCGAAGCGCTGCTGGCTGATCCGCAGCGCGGCGAGGGCGTAGACGAAGCAGTCCAGCGCCTCGTTGCGCCGACCGCCGGCATCCCAGCGGTAGACGCGCTGGCCCTTCTCGATCTTCAAAAGCTTGCGCTCGGCAGTGAGTTGCCTGAGCTCGGTTTCGTCGCAGATTTCATCGTTGGCCGGCAGGTGAATGCAGCCAGGAACTGGGACGCCCGGTTGCGGCTGGAGCTTGAGCCGGCTGTAGATCAGCTCCTTGGCGTTGTCGGTGCCGACCTCGGTCAGGTAGACCTTGCTGCCTTTGGCACGCTGCCTGGGGAAATTGGCGATGGGCTTGCCGTACTGATTCGCGCCCCTGATCGGCACAATCCAGGTCACGCCGTGCTTGCGGCTCTCGGTGTAGACCTCATCGGTGTAGTGGCCGCCGGAGTCCCAGCACCAGCGCTCTACCTTCATCAGCAGGCCATCGGCCCGGGTGTATTGCTGGTGGAGCTTGAGGCCCACTTTGCGGCGCAGCTCTTCGCTGGCAGGGTCTCCGTGCAGAATCCAGCGGTCCACCAGCCAACTCTCTTCGCCCTGGCCGAATGCCCAGACACGGCCTTCATAGCGGTCGTCCTGGGTGTCGATGCCGCCGACCAACACCAGGGCACGCTCGGGCACCTGTGGGTAGACCTCGCGGCGCCCATAGAGCGCTTCCCAGTCGACCTTCTCGCCCTGATCGTCTTCCCACACCTCGCCGCGAGTGGTGTTGATGAAGGTGATCAGCTTTTCCCGATCGCCCTTCACCTTCAGCCACTCGTCGACCAGCTTCAGCCAGGTGGTCCAGGTGCTATAGATGGCCCAGCAGTAGAAAGTGATCGAGCGCGGTGTTCTGATCGGCTCGTTGTCCGCCCCGAACCATTCCATGGCATCTCGGGTCCAGATGCCGGTCTCTTCGCAGATCCACCGGCCTGTTTTGGAGGCCTCGACCATATTCTGGTGGAGGAAGATGGCGGCGCAGTGCTCACACACGTACCAGGCCTTTTCCGCCTCGCCGAGCGCGTTCTTTTCCCACTTCAGCCCGTACTCGCAATCCTTGCCGCCCCATTTCAGGGTCTGTTCCTTGTGGCAATGCGGGCAGGCGATGTGGAAGCGCAGCTTGTACGGCGACTCGCTGGCCGCCTTGGTGATCTGGCAGCTCTCGGCCTTCTTCGGCGTCGACCCCCTGATGGACTTCGGGTAAACCGCCCCATCCAGGCGCTTATCACCCAGAGTTACCGGGTCGCCCTCCCCTTCGACGTCGGAATCGAAGTTTGAGAGCTCGTCGTAAATTACCTCGTCGGCCGACTTCTCCCGAAAGTTGCGGGAAGCCTTACCACCGCGAATCCACAGGTTGCGGCGGTTCGAGAAGACCTTCTGGTCCAGCGTGTTGTCGCTGTGCTTGCGACCGAACCAGGGTGCAAGCTCCAGAATCACTGGCACGTCGCGAATCAGGCCATTGACGTGGCTCTTGCTGATGTCTGCAGCGTCCGGGTCGGTCGGACTCCACATCATCACGTTGCGGCGCTTGTGCTGAATCTTGTAGCCGATGTTCGCCATCAGCAGTTTCGTGTAGCCGATACGCGCCGACTTCACGAAATTGACCACCGAGATCAGGTCGTTCCCCATCGCGTTGAGGATTGCGGCCTGGAAGGGGTCGGTAGTCCACTTGCCCTCGTTGTAGGAGGACTCGGCCGACATGTAGAAATGCTTGTCGGCCCACTCCACCGCCGTCATCGGCGGCTCTTTGTACAACCCCTGCAATCCTAGTTTGACCGCTGCCCGTAGGTCATTGATCCAGGGTTGCAAGATACTCATCGAGGATTTCCGGAAGGTCGTCGCCGAACTGCGCGGTGACGTTGCGCGCCAGGGCGATCTCCCGTTCGAAGCTCTCCAGTACGCGCGGATCGATATCGGGATGCCGGCGGCTCACGGTCTTGCAGACGGTTTCGAGTTTCGACCCGATCTGGGCGGAAATCCTGGCCAGCGCGAAGGTTGCGAACGGCACCGGCACCAGTTGCCGATCATTGACCTGGTTCTTCTGCTCCTGGGCGTAGGCCTGGGCCCGGGTCAACCTCAGCTTCTCCTGTGTCAGCTTGTGCTCTGCCAGCGGATCGATACCTTCCACGTCCACGCCGCCAGGTTGTTGTTTCCGGGTGGCGTGATCGAGGCGATTCTGAACGACGTCTTGCACTCGATAGAACGCCTCGCGGCCGATCCTGGCAACCGGCTGAACTCCCCATTTTTCAAAGGCTTGAGGCGAAATCCCAAGGCTCGAAGCCATCTCGGATTTGTTCAACCATCCACGCTGCTTGGTTGTTTCTTTTTCGGCCATGACAAAACAACAACCAACCTCCGAAATTTGGTCATACATATTTTGCGGGCGGGGCGCGAATTACCCGCAGCCGCCGGGGGTATAGGAAGGACCCAAGACGGGGGGTCAGCGGCTGGCTGTTGCGATGGCGTAGTCGAGGGCGCTCTGGAATTCAGCCGCGTAGTTCGCCTTCACCATGTTCTCGGCTACCTGGAAGAACGGGAACCGTACTCGATAGCGAGGTGGCCGATCCACGAAGACGAACACTGGGCGAATAGCATCGCCCCATGCTGTACTGCGCCGCTCCCATACACCCATGGTTCCCTCGATCTCCGCGGCGAAGAAGCGATGTGCGTTGCCCTTCTTGCGGCTGCGCCTGCTGCCGGTCGCGTTGGCCTGGTAGCCGCTGACGGTCTCGGCCGCGTCAAGGCCAGAGAGGATCTTCATGATCATGCTGCCCTTCACGTTGCCGTGTCTGTCGAGCAAGGCGGGCGTGGGCGTGGCGTATTGGCTGGATCGCATGATGCCCCTGGCGATCAGGGCGCGTTCGAATCGCTTATGCCGGCGTGTGCCGCCCTGCACGACAGGCTGCAGGTATCGGTCGGCAGGAATCCCCGAGGACCACTGGTCCTTGAACCAGACGTGAGCCTGCAGGTTCTGCTTGGTCGCCGCCTTCACGTAGAGGCTGTTCAGGGTTTGCTGGATCGGGTTGTCGAGCCGCTGGCGCATGACGCTCAGTTCGCCCTTCTTGATGCGCTGTGCCATGCGCGTGGCCGCCAGCGCCATGGCGAACGGAAGCTGTTTGCTCCCCAGTTCGGAGAAGGCCCTGGACAGCTCCTTCAGCTCGGGCCGCGCGTCGATCTTCACTACCATTGAGCATTCCCCGCAGCGCCTTTGCCTGCCTCCAGAGCCGCTCTAGCCTTCGCCGGCATGAAGCGCAGGCCATCACTGTTCCTCGACCCTCCGTCCGAGCACCTGGTCAGCCCGCTCGCGCAGCTTCTCGACACCGACGAAGCCGAAGCAGGCGCCGATGAACACCGCCAGATCGGCCGGCATGCCGAGCCAGATCAGCACCGGCTTGATTGCCAGGGTGGCCGCGCCGCACAGGGCGCCCTCCAGCCACACCTGCCGCCAGGTACCGCCGCCATAGAGCACACGGAGGCCGGCGATGACGACGGACAGTGCAGGGGCATAAATGTGAGGGGCGAGCTGGGCAGCCCAGGCGAACAACTCCGCCCAGGTGCCTGGGTTTTTCTCGGGCATTTTCATGTCTCGACATCCCCGCGCGGGGTATTAGAGAACGCCGCCACCACCGCAAAGAAGATGATCGGATCGGGCAACATTCAAAAAATAAGCATATAAGTATTCCTCTTGATATTTCCTCGGGAAATTACTTGAAGATACTTATATAAATACTTATGTTTGCCTCGCAAACAGCGAGGCAGTCATGAGCACACCTACTATTATTAATCCGGCAATCCAATACCTCAAATCATGCCGCATAGGCAATTTTGGGGTGCCTGAAGTACGAGCGAATTCGCTCGGGCTTTGATTGCAGGCGGCGCATGACCGAACGAACCCGTCCTTCCAGAGCCTCCCGGCTTCTCACGCTTGGCCCGCTGCGCACTTGCTGCTTGAGGTCGCCATTCAGGTACTCGTCCGGATTAAGCTCCGGAGCGTAGGCCGGCAGAAAGAACACTTCGATCCGCTCTCGACGCTCATCCAGCCAGGCTTTCACTTTCTTGCTGTGATGCACGCGCAGGTTGTCCAGAATCAGGAAGACCTTGCGCCCCTGGGTGTCCCGGATCAGCCGCCCCAGGAAGCGGATCAGCACGGTCGCCGTCATGGTTTCCCGATACAGCATGAAGCGCAGCTTGCCCCGGTTGGTCACTGTCGAAATCATGTTCGAAGCAAAGCGGCTCCCACTGACCTCGCGGACTGGCGTTCGCCCTGCCGGGGCGTAGCTGCGCCCCGCGTGGCTATCGCTGCGCAAGCCGGTTTCATCGCCCCAGTGAATCTCGCCGCCCTCGGCCTTGGCGCGCCGCTCGATCTTCGGGTACTCGCTCTTCAACCAGCGCTGTATCGCCTCGGGCTGCTGCTGATAAGCGCGCTTCAGCGGCCGTTGTGGGGTATAGCCCCAACGCTTGAGGTATTCACCGACTGTCCGGATCGGCATCTGAAGACCGCAGTGCAGGGCGATCAGGGCTTGTACCGCATCCCGAGTCCAGAGCGCGAAAGCGAGCTTCAACTGGTCTGGCATGGTGTCGAGCAATAGCGTGCGAATCAGTGCCTCCTGCTCCGGGCTGAGGCTGCGGCGCTCTCCTGGCAGTGACCCGCGCTGGCCACCCTCAATGGCGGCCGACTTGCCTTGGTGCTGCGCCACCTCGACCCAGTGCGCCACGGTGCGCAGATGAACGCCAACGGCTTCGCCGATGGCTCTGTAGGTATACCCCTGCTCGCGCATGCGAAGGGCAATGGCGCGTTTTTCGCGCTGTTCCAAGGGGCTGAGGCTTCTAGCGTCACTGGTCATCGGGAAAAATGGCGATTATGCCCTATTGGATTGCCGGATTAATAATCAGGCCCTTAAATTCACGCCATGGCATAGCGTGCTGCAGGATGCTGGAAATAGGCCATGACCTTGTCGGGCAAGCTGCCGAGTGTGTTCATGAAAGCCATCGCCTTGTCCAGCAGGCTGGCCTTGTCATGGCTGACCGGGCCGCTGCGCAGCGCCGTCTTGAAATCCCGATTCAGGTACTCGTCGGGATTGGACTCGGGCGCATAGGGTGGTAGGAACACCAGTTCGATCCTGTCCTGCTTGTCACTGAGCCACTCGCTGACCACCTTGGCATGGTGGACGCGCAGGTTATCGACCACCAGGAAGATCTTCTGCGGTGTCCCTTCAACGAGGCGGCTCAGGAAGTCGATGAAACGCAGCGCGTTGATACTGCCTTCGACGATCTGGAAGGCCACCTCGCCACGGGGCGAAATTGCGGAGATCATCGACAGCTTGTGCCAGCGAGTGGGCGTCGCCAGCACTGGCGTCTGGCCCCTGGGGGCGTAGCCGCGTATCCAGTTCGCATCCTCCTTGACTGCGGTTTCGTCCCCCCAGTGAATCACCGCTCCTTCGGCAGCGGCGCGCGCCTTGACCTGGGGGTAGGTCTGCTTCAGCCAGCGCTCGATGTCCTCCGGCCGCTGCTCCTGCGCCCGCTTCACGGGACGCTGAGGCGTAAACCCCCAGCGCTTGAGATACTTGCCGATCAACCGGTCCTGCAGCTCGATCCCGAGGCGTTCCCTGGCCAGCGCCTTGATGGCCGGGCGCGTCCACAGGGCAAACGGCAACTGCAGCTGCTGCGGGGGTTGCTCGACGATTTGCTCGCGCAGCCACTGCTCGTCGGCCGGCGTCAGCTTGCGGCAGGCGCCCGCCGGGCGCCCCCGACGCTTTTCCTCCAGGGCTTGCGCGCCCTCGCGGTTGGCACGGGTCAGCCAAGTCTTGATGGTGGTCGGATGCACACCGGTGACCGAGGCCAACTCCTCGACTTTCATGTTGGACTGCTGGCGCAGGCGAATCACTATCTGGCGAAGCAGCTTGCGACTCTCTGCGGTCAGTTTGCGGGCGTCGATCTTTTCCATGCCTGAAGTCTAACTAGACGTCTATTTAAGGGCCACCTTAATAACGTCCAGATCATCAACGGGCCGGATGGAAATCCGGCCTTCGTGGTTATCCCTTATGCAGACTATGTGGCAACCCATCCGCGGGAAGACTTGGTGCCAAACGAGGTTGCCGGCTACATGGTCAAGGAAGGCCTGACCGCTGTCGGCGCCTGGCGGAAACACCTTGGCCTTACCCAGGCCGAGGTAGCTTCACGCATCGGCATATCCCAGGCTGCATACGCACAGCAGGAGGCAGCGTCCAAGCCTCGCAAGGCCACCCGAGCAAAGATCGCAGCAGCGTTTGGGATCAATGCCGACTTGCTTGACCTATGAGAGGCATCTGGCGGCCCCTGTGTTACTCCAGCCGGGAAGCAACGGATTGGAGGGGCCAGAAACGAAAGCTCGGCACTATGGCCAAGCCTTCAATTCCAAATTGGCTCTACGCTCCTGCATGGTCAGCTCACCCCAGTACCGGCGAGGATTGCCACACATCCAGCAGGAGCAGACCTTTCCATGATGGGCAAATAGGCCTGCATGGCGTTTATCGGTCGGCCAGCGTTCGTAGCCATGCTGTTTGCGATAGAAGCGCGCTTTGATGCGCTGTTCGTGATGACGTCGTTCGGATCGGTCCATGGCATTTCTCCAGAGTCCAATCCGACAAAGCCCGCTCGAGGCGGGCTTTAAGTCATTCATAAAGTCGATCTGTGCCTGCGCTTTAGGATTCATCATCCTGTACGCGTAATAGCCACATGATGGCCAAATATTCGGCCATCCGGCCAAGCGAGTCAAGCCACTTCGCCTGGCAGCAACTCCAGATCGAGTCGAACCGAGCCAATGTACCTGTGCTGAGGCCTCCCCTGCCCTCAACCGCTTGGCCTGGCAGTCTTGGAGCGCCTTCAGGTTCGCCGATGAAGCTGCACCGGCGATCCTTTCGAACGATGACCGCTTTCTGGCGGACTGAGCCGGACACCACCGGCACAGATCGACCCCTTGCAGCCTTTCGATGCATGAGCGAAATGCCGTCCGTAAGCGATCATTGGTGTCGGGCATTCGCTTTGATCCGCTAATGGCCGCCGGTAAAATTTTGGCGTTAGGCATTATCGAGACTGGGATTCCGTGTGATGGGTAGCCTCTGGACGTTCGACGACTTTGCTAAACACGAGCCGGAGCGGGATCAATTTCTCCGTGCCGCTCCGCCCTGGGCTGACTTGGTTCGAGCGGTACGCTGTGCGTTAAGTAATGCACTTCAGGCAAACAACGTAAGGTTTGGGATGGACGAATCTGGCAGAAATCCCAAAGACCTTCGCGGAGTTGTGCAGTTTCCCCTTGGGCGGCCACTCTTCGACTGGTTCTTCAATGCTCAGACTGGGTATCGCGCGCAATTTCGAATTGGACGTGAGAATGGCTTGGCGAAGAACGCTGATCTCGTCCGCGCGTTGCGCGCGGAGCTCGAACTATCCAGCGCAACCGCAATCGTGATCCGCAGACTGACGTCTGACTTCAAATACAAGGAGTTGCAGTCTGGTACGATCGGCGAAGTCGCTGCCACACTAAACGGAGCGCTCTCGAAGGTGTGGATTTGCGAGAAACTGATTGCGCAATCCGGAGCCATCCAAGATCTCTTCGTCTCTCGCACTGGCCCAAAGTTGCTCTTTGCCGAGTCGGACTCGTGGTCATCCCTGTATCCTGAGGATGAAGATGGCTGGCTAGATGTGAAAGGAGCGTTCATTGGGCCAACCGGCCCGTACCAGCTCAAGGCGTCAGAGGCGCGTGCCGCCAAGCTTGAGGAGCGAGGAACCGCGTAGATGACACCGCCAAGCTAGTGCGTGTCCTCGAAGTTGATAAGCGTTACGACGGCACCTGCCACGCCTTATGCGATAGACTTGACGTTCGATTCCTGGGGGAGTAGTACAATTAATGACCTTCACATACAACCGCTCAGCCTTTCGTGCGCCCGTCATGGCTCCGGACCAGCCGTGCTCGCCACTTCTTGGCGCATATGCCACTTTAGTCGCCTTAGAGCTATTCCTAAAGGACCAACTTACCCTGTATGTGGCCTCCGTTCCCGCCAACCACGATATTCCAAAGTTGCTTAAGACCCTTGCAGGGCATTTAGGAGTGAAACACTCCGGGCCAATTTCAAGTATGGCTTTGCAACTATCTACAAAGCTGTCCAACCTTTGGTGCAAAGGTAAAGACGGCAACGCCTCACCCGTACCCAGCAATTCCTATCCATATATCCGGTACCTGAGGCACGATTCAGACTGGAACAGCTCCGCATCAACAGATGATGAACTAAACGGAGTTCTTATAATATCAAAGCAAATCATCTACACCTTGCATAAGGCGACAGGAGAAAAATTATGACAGTGAGCGAACTCCTTCGATTGTGTCGGGAAAAATTTAATCGGGTAGAAGTAAAGTACGCGCATCCTACATTATATATAATCGTGATTGATAACTCCTTAGACGGCAAAAGTGAAGAGGCCCGAAGGAGTAAGCTTCTCGCAAGCATTGAACTCGAGGAGTTTGAGCTGACAAAGCTGGAAAACAGCTCTGGGGTATCTGTCGAACTGGTTTCAGAGGCCGAGTTCGAGTTTGAACTTTCCTTCTTGAGTGGGCGCGAGAAGGACACCCATTGGCTGCCTCTAATAGACGAGCAAGTTAGAAATAGTCTTCCCGTGCTTGAACCAGAGCAGGTTAGCGCGATCCATTTTTATGGATTCAAAGGTGGCCAGGCACGTTCAACTGTTCTGGCGCTCTTGGCAAAACTGCTAGCGTCCGAGGGATATAAAATTCTCGTGGTAGACGTCGATATTGAAGCTCCATCTTTAGACCTCTTGTTCGATTCTGTCGCATTTGACGTCGGAACAACGTTAATGGGGCTTTGCGGTTGGAGCGATACTGTTGAGCCAGTGACAGCGTTCGCACCGCTCGGCAAGGAAGGAAAAATTGACGTAATCGCCTGTCGTCCGCGGTCCGAAAACTATGACATGGACTTCGCGGCATTCGCGGTACGTGCGTCACTAGATATCTCAATCATCCGCGAGGGAATAGCCAAACTAAAACGACATGTTTTGGATATGTCCGTCGAACAGCGCTACGACTTGGTTCTCTTTGACCATCGGACCGGAATTGCACCTTCTGTTCTACCGGTCCTTCGAGAATGGCGCGGACCGACCGTAGTATTTGTTAGGCCGGACGGCCTTTCCATGCAGGCCGAGAACACTTTTGCGTCTCTATTTTCACAGAATCCGGAGAATCCGGGAGCATTCGTCTCTTTTTCCTTGGACTTTGACGAAGGGAAAACAGCCAAGCGAAATCTCGCACTCGCATCGGTTCAGCAATTGCTACAAACGCTATCAGAAGCAATTGCACGCGGAGCCGAAGCCGACGCCTTCGAACTGGAATTACTTCCTCCTGAGTCTCTTGAGAACTACTGGGTCTCTTGGTACGCAGATCGGGCACTCCTCACCAGCGTATCTCCTCAAGTAGAAATGCTGCTTAAAGTCAATCTTGACTCCTTGCGCCAGCTGCGCGATGTGCTTGGGATAACAAAGGCGGTAGACCTATCTGCGATGACTAGTTCGCGAGAGTATAGGCCTCGGTCTCCTAGCGGCGCCGTGGACCAAGGCTGGTTTATCGAAACACCAGAAATTAATCGTCTCTTCCTTCCCAATTCTACGATTAGTTATGTCACTGGGCGAAAGGGCACGGGAAAGACGCGCATTCATAAAGAGATGGTTAAACGTGGCCTTGGCGAACCCATGTTCTCCGCAGCTGATTTTCAAGGTGGTGGCATTTTAAGTAACAGCCCACTCCAGCATAAACTTCTGGATGCATGCGGAGGGGACTTCCGCAAGTTTTGGTGGGCGCTCCTTGGAATTTGTCTCGAAAGCCCATCAGGGGATACCGAAGCTCAAGAGGGTTGGGAGCAGCTTGTCACTGACTGGTGCAATCTTCCTCAAGCCCAGAGAGACGAAAGGTCCACGTCATATTATGCGAGCAAGGCATACGCAGGGAGATCAAAGAGAGTATTCCTCATCGATGGGATTGAGACAGCTGTACCTTCCTCGCGACTGAGAGAGTTTGTTGAAGAGTTGTTGCTCTTCATGCTTACTATCCAATCTGACTCCAAGCTTTCAGCGGTCGTTTTCGTACGTCTTTTCCTTCGCGCAGACCTTCTTCAAGCATCCACTCAAAATATCGAGCAACAGACAAGTTTGAGAAGGCTCGAACTTCGCTGGGACAGTGATGGGATATTTAACTTCGTGCTGGCAAGGATTGAGCAGTCGGCATGGTTCAATAAGCACTTCTCTCAAGTATGTCATCTAATTGGCGAAAAACTAGATGATATCCGGGCTGGACGACTAGGGCCAAGCGAGTACGAGCCCTTGCTATTATCAATATTCCCTAAAAAGCTCCGCCGTAACAATATTCAGACAATCACCTTCTTCGATTCGTACTTTTCGGATGCAGGAGGCGATAGCAAGGAAGGCGCGTCTTTCTACCCGCGCCTGTTTGAAGAGTTTGTGCATAATATTGCTCAGATATCTCAAGCAAGGGAGGACAAGAATCAGGACTTTCTCGAAAACGGTCGGCTTATGCACGGAGTGGTTCTAGAAGCGCATGCGGAGGCCACCCAAACCTTCATTGATGGGGTCACGCAAGAACTACATGGCTCCTTGGAGTTGGATGAAGACGCTCGGAGGAATGCTGAATTGGTTAAACAGATGATTGATTCCTTTGAAGGTCTCACGACCCCCTTCAAGTTTGAAGAGACGGCCCAGATAGTATCGAGATCCATAGGTGGTATTGACCAAAACAAGGTTCGAGCTGCGCTTCAGCGCATGCGAGACGTAGGAATTTTTGAGGCGCACCCGAACCGGCCTGGTCAGTGGCGTGCTGGCCGGCTGTACAAATCCGCGTTGCGCATGAAGTACCAACGCTAGAGGTGGACGAAGCACAAACCGGTCATCCGGTCTATAGCTCCAACTGACCGCTCTTGGCCGGTTTCTGCCTGTTGCAGCGGGTCGCTTGGGGACGCGGCGGCACCTCGTCAGTGCGCACGTCCCCTCGCTCGATTTGTAAGGATGAGACTTTATTCGTGCTCCAGAGGTAGTCAGCGAACTGGGCTTTGCTTGGACGATCTGAAGCAGCTCATTGGCGGCCAGGATATCAAGCTCCCGCATCGCCTTCAGCGCCTCGGCCTCCTGTACAGAACCCCACTACCGCCGTCCCTTCCAAAGCAGTAGCATTTCGACATAAATCCCCCTGTTCACCAGCCCCCATGGAAGGAGCCGGCATCAGACCGGCACCCTTCAATCAAGGAGACAACGTGCGTATCCCTGTAGTCATGATGTTCATTGCCGCAGCCGCTCTCGCCACAGACGCAGATGCCAGGAGACGTGGAGGCAGCAGCAAGTCTTACCGCTCCTATTCATCCTCTTCATATAAGAGCTATACGCCCAGCTACACACCAAAGGGAAAGCCGTGTGGAGACTCATACATAGCGGCAGATAAGACGTGCCATATTGGCTCGTCAACTGCTCGTACAGCAGCAGCTGCAGCAGCCGGCACGGCAGCTGTTGGAGCCGCCGGCCTTGCTCTGGCAGCCGACAATAACTACTACGTTTCGGTCCCGACGCTGAATGTCCGCAGCGAGGAATCGACTGCCGGCAAGGTGCTGAAGCAGCTCAAGAAGGGCGACAGCGTGCACGCTTACGAGATCAGCTCAGGCTGGGTCCGGATCTCTCCGGAAGGCGTAGCTCCTGAATGGATAATTGGCAGTTCTTTGAGCAATTCTAAGCCCTGATTTGGCAAAGGGCGGAGATCCTATTACTCCGCCCCACTCATCCAACCTCGCCCTGTACGAGTGTATGAGGCCATGAATAAACCCTACCCCACCTCCAAGGCCTGCTCATGTCCGAATCAATCCCTCTCGCAGACTATATCCCCACGCTAAAAGACCTTATCGCTCCCATATTGATCACAGCGATTTATTGGGGCTTAAAGAAGGTCGGGATTTCTACCCTTCTTTCAATGCTTGGCCTGCTGCGCAGGCTACGAGCGAAAGAACTATGGAAAGCAAAAAAGCTGCGAACAGATCCCCTTGCCATACAACGACAAATTACTAAAGAGGGGGCTTTGTTCACTGCCTTTTCAATTAGTGTGGCCACATCTCTAGGGCTATTGCTACTTACCACCCAAGGGCGCCCCTTTGTCGTGCAAGTAGTTCTCTTCTTTTTCTACATGCTCCCAGTGTTGACGTTTGAAGTTTGGTGGCTTTGGCAAAGGGACTTTGTCGATACCTTACTCTGCGAGTCTGCTCGTATTGGGAACGGATTCCGCAGGATGATTCCCGCACGCCCCCAATCAGAAAAGCGCACTCAGGCTCGGAGAAAGCGCCAGGAGCAAGCTAATAACCAGAAGAAAAACACAAGCCACCTCAAGCAGGTTGCGCGAAGAATGACTTAGCCTTAGGCCACACAAGGCATATTAGAGGCTAGTTTAGAAGCAGCGGCCCAGACACTTTAGTTAGTCTTACCACAGAAACAGAAAGCCCCGCTCAAGACGGGGCTTCGTAACTCATCCTCAGCGGCACAACAGCTTGCGCATCAAGCAACTATAGGAAAGTTCTGCTCCCCAAAGACATAAGCAGGCCGGGCGCACGTACAGGGGATCCATCATCCTTTTCTCGACGCAGAACTTGGGCGGCGCTTCCCCAATCACACGGAGGAAATCGCTTGGATTCAGGCAAAGCCCACAAGCCACGCCTGGCCGTACGTGCCTGTGCCTCGAGCGCGAGCAGGCTCTTGTCAATGTTATGCAGCCGATAAACCCAAGCCGCCCCCATGTTAACCATCTTGGCACTTACATCAATGTTGTCGACATAAACGCGCCCTACTAAGCGGCCATATTGGTCGGTTGTTTGCACTTCAACCATAACCCGTTTCCCAAGCACCAAATCTCTCAACACCTGTTTAGAGATGATGCCGTAGGGCTCCTGAAGGTTGGGCGTTTTCATCTTGGCCAACGTTACATTGACCGGCTGCTTGGCGTCAGTCAGGCAGCTAAAGTTAGCTCCATCCCCAATGCCGACTACTGTGCAGAAAGTTGGATGAGCGGAGGCAAACGTAGTTACGCCAGATAGCAATGAAGATGCGAACAACTTAAAGCGCATGAAATTTCCTATTGGGACGTTAATGCCAAATTGGCATTATCCCATCGCAAAGCGGAAATAAGATGACAAAAATCAAGACACAAAGAATCGATCTGGCCTTGGGTTGTTGCCAGCCTCCATCACCGGACACAACCATTACTTCTCCCGCATCCCCCTCACTGCTCGGCCTTCAATGATCCGTACAGCAGTGAGTACGTCCTATCGAATAGCCTCCAGCCTCCGCCCGTAAACCAGACCGACGGATACGCCCCAACTCGACTGTTACAAGCCTAGTCAAGCAGCCTGCTCGACCAGCACGCCCTCGGCCTGAAGGATCTCCTGCGCCTCGACCAACGCCTCGTTTACCATGGCCTCCAGGCTCTTGCAGATATCCGCCCGCCAACGCCGGCGAGTGCGCTCCGGCCGCGCCTCCGGATCCCAGGTGCTCATATCGTAAAAGCTGGCCGGCAGCACGAGCATGTCGGTCGAGCGCTTGCCCTCCTTCCCCTTCAGCGGCGGAATTGCCCAAGCCGTGACCGCCTTGTAGCGGAACAGCTGAGGAGCCGGCGACTCCACCAGCAGCACCAGGTAGCCGATGGCATCCACCTTGCGCCCCTTGTGGGTGCTGTACTTGGCCACCAGTGCATCCCATAGCCGTGGCGGCAGCTGGCTGTGCAGGCGCGCGTGCACCAGGCAATCCATGTCCAGCATTTCCCGGGCGCTCAGCACCCTCCCACCCGCCGCTGTCAGATCGCCAGCCTGGTACAGCGTCTGCCAGGCCTGCTTGGCCGTGTTGTCGATGCATTCGGCTGCCAGGCAGCGAACAACGGCACTCAATACGTCACGGTAGATGGTCACGCTGCTTTCCCCCACTTCGAATTTTGAAAACGCATCCGCACTTCACGGGCCATCACCTCTGCGCTCCTTCCGCTTGCAGCGGGACAACCTTGACCTCGACCCTCGGGTTCTCGGCGTAGCGCTTGGCCAAGAACACATTCACCACTTGGGTGTCGTCCCGCCAGACAACGCCGTTCAGCGCGTCGCAGACTGCCTTCAGGCAGTTGTCGGCATCACACTTGACGGTGGGCATTACCTCGCCGGCCAGCGCCATCGCCTGGCGCTTCTTGGACCAGGAGCGCGGAACCGGGTGGAACATGCGGAGTTCCATCAGCACCGGCCCGACGATGAGCGGCCGGCCAGCCAGCGCCTCTTGGGCAGCCATTGCCACCAGCCCCTCGTAGTTGGCCGTCTTCTGCGGCGTGAACATGCGGGCATGCTGCCCAACCTTGCCGATGCGAGGCCTACCCTTCCCTACCGGCTCGCCCGGCACAACGAACACGACGGGGGCGAAGTCAGCCATTGGCCTTCCCTCCCCTCATGTTCCGGTACCGATCAGCCATGCTGGTGACTTTGGTCTGAGCGGGCCTCTGCTCGTCGAAGTCGAGCTCATCAAGAGCGCCAGGTGCCAGTTGCTCGAAGCGCGAATACTTGCCCAGGAACGCGCACCTGACCGTGCTGGGTTCGCCATTGCGGTGCTTGCCGATGATGATCTCGGCGATCCCCCTGTACTGGGTGTCCGGGTGATACACCTCGTCGCGGTACACGAACATGATCACGTCGGCGTCCTGTTCGATAGCCCCTGACTCGCGCAGGTCGGACATCATCGGGCGCTTGTTCGGGCGCTGCTCCAGCGAGCGGTTGAGCTGGGACAGCACGATGACCGGAATGCCCAGCTCCATGGCGAGCAGCTTGCACTGACGCGACATGTCACTGACATCCTCGACCCGGCTGCCCTTGCCGGAGCCTTCGAGCAGTTGCAGGTAGTCCACCACCAGCAGGCTGAGCCCATGGCGGCGCTTGTGCCGTCGGGCCAGGGCGCGCAGCCTGGCCGCAGTCAGCCCAGGGCGGTCGGCCATGAACAACTTCGAGCACTTGACCTTCGACGCGGCAGCCGCCAGCTCGGTACCGAAGTCGGCAGGAGCGGAGCCGTTCTTGATCGCGGTCAGCGGGATGCGCCCCAGAGACGCCAGGATGCGGTCCATCAGGCCGCCGTTGGTCATCTCCAGCGACACCACCAGCGCCGGCAGCCCGGCGCAGCACGCGGCATGCTCGGCGATGTTGATCGCCAGCGCGGTCTTGCCCATCGCTGGGCGCCCGGCGATCACGACCATGTCGCCCGGCTTCAGGCCCATGAGCCTGTCGTCCAGGTCGCCGATGCCAGTGGACAGGCCGTCGAGTTTTCCGCCCAGATCGGACCGGCGTTGCAGCTCGTCAAGGTGGTCGATCAGCACGTCGGCAGCATGACGGACCTCATGGGCTGAGGTCTTGGAATCCAGCCCCATGACCATGGCCTGGGCGGCACCGACCTTGTCGGCCTGGCTGGCGTCGCTGTAGGCCAGTTCGCGCAGGCGGTCACCGGCGGAGATCAGCGAACGGTCCACCGCCCGCTGCCGCACTGTCTCGGCGTAGGTCATACCGTTGGCCGCCGATGGAACGTTCTTGGCGATCAGGCCCGCCAGGTACAGGGCCGACTCTGGACCGTTCTCGGTCACGACCGTGCCCAGGTAATCCCCCAGGGTGACGGCGTCGACCGGTTTCCCCTCACCGTGCAGCGCCAGGATGCCACGGTAAAGATCGCCGTTCTCGGGCCAATAGAAATCCTCCGCCGTGAGCTCGGCGGACAGCACGTCGATGAGCTCGTTGCGCAGCAGCATGGCACCCAGAGCGCCGTGCTCGGCCTCCAGGCTGAACGGGTCACGCATGGTAATTTCCCTCGACGATTTTCACGAAGTTGGTTGGCGCGATGATCCAGTCGAACGTCGCTCGGAATGGGGTACCGCCATTGCGGCCAGGGGTCTTGCCCATCAGGAACGGCGAGGCCCGGATGGTCTCGAACAGATCTCGCCAGAACTCCAGCGAGCGGTGAGCTTCGTGCTCCCGCCATCGGCCCTGCAGGTGCCTGCGCCGAGAGTCGTTCAGGAGCGCCACCTGGGGCAGCTCGGGCAAGATCTCGTGGTACAGGTCCACGATGGCCTGGGCTGGACAGGGCGCCATGCGCCGGATTGCCGGATTTTCCTGATCGCTTTCGCTGTCGCCGGGCGGATCGGGTTGGTGCGCAGCGCCAACGAGTACACCGTCAGGTGTACTTAGCTCTTGATCTTTAATCCCTGTCCCTGTCCCTGTCCCTGTCCCTGTCTTAGCCGTGTCAGGTGCGTGACCTGTCACAGTGACCGGTGCGTGACCTGTCACATTTTTTGGGAGTGCTTCGTACCGTGACCTAAGCTCGGACGTCTGCGTGTTCCATGGCAGGACAATTCCTGCTCCGCGCAGGGCTTCGAACATCCGCTTACGATCCTCGCGCTCCCGCTGTTTGCGGGCCTTCTCGTTTTCCTTGGCCTCGCGATACTCGACACGCTCAGCCCAAGCATCGAGCGCCTTCTCGGCAACAACTGGATGGTAAAGACGGCCGTCGGAACACTCGACGAAACCGCGAAGTGCACCAGCGCGAACCTTGCGCCATCCCTTCAAGTCGCCGCGGCCATAGCCCGCGTAGGTGGCCAAAGCAGTGTCGGAATTTGGCAGAGAGCCGGCCGGAACCTGTCCCCACGACGCGCACCAGAGCAGAATTGCTGCACGAAATTCGTCGCCAGTCGCCTCGATTGCGAGGCCGCTATCGCGCAGCCTGGCGACATCCAAAGGCATGAACGGGAGTCCGCGCAGGTCAACTTCCGGCGGTACCAACGGATCAGGAAGAGACATTGCTGCCTCCAAAATGCGGTTCGTTGTTGAGCAGCGACGCTCGCAGGTGCGCGATGCACTCCTGCTTCATCCTCTTCCGGGCTTCATCGCTAAGGCGCTGGTGCACGAGCTGGGCAGCTCGCATGGCTATTGCCTGATGGAATTCCTGGCTACCGGCCGGGACAGGGATTGGCGCGGCAAAGCACGCAAGCACCCGACCGAGGACAGGGCTGATCACCTCGGTGGCCATCAGTCCGCCTCAAGCTGATCGACGCCCTGGATGTGCTCCATCCAGCGCTTCGATCCGTGGATGAACATCTCGATGTCCCGCTCGTTGAAGCAGCGCATCTCACTGGGCACGACCTTCAGATCCAGCACCGCCAAGATCTCGGCGAACTGCTGGAACTTCTCCGGCTTCATCCTGCTGATCGTCGCCTCGTCGCAGCCGACCGCAAGCGCGACTGGTGCGTTGCCGACCGACGCAAGCCTCTGCATGAGGATGATGAAGTTCTTGCGAGCCCTTGCGGCCTGCTCCTGGCTCAATTGGGTCGTGGCCATGATTAGGCTGCCGACTGAGCTTCGAGAGCCACTCGATGCAGATTCTCGATGGCTTTTCCGATGGTGTAGGAAACCTTCGAGCCTTTCAGGGCCCGATGGATGTTCGGCTGACTGGTACCCACCTTTTCGGCGATGGACTTTTGGGAGTAACCCCACTCGATCAGGTTGGCCAGCATCTGCTGGATGGACATAGGCGCTCTCCAATGCGTTTGCGTATTGAAATGATCATACGCACACGCATTGACACCCGCAATAGACTTTCAATACGTATACGAATAGGAGTTCCGATGAAGATCGGTGAGCGAATCGCCGCAGAGATGCTGCGCCTGGGGATTTCTGAGGGTGAGCTTGGAAGGCGATCAGGCGTGAATCAGCCGACGATTCACCGCATCATCACCGGAGACTCCAAGAGCCCCCGACAGGCAAACGTGGAAAAAATAGCCAAGGCCCTTGGCGTCACTCCGGAATGGCTGTGGCGCGGCGAAGGAGCACAGCCATTGAGTGATCTGGTCGGTATTGACAACGTCTCTCCAGCAGCTCAGCCGGACAGGCTCTATCGCTATCCGGTTGTCAGCGAAGTGCAGGCCGGAGCATGGACTGAGGCTGTCCAGCCATATGAGCCAGGGGCCGAGGACCGCTTTGAACTGACCGATTACCAGGCCAGGGGCCCAGCCTTTTGGCTGGAGGTTACTGGCGATTCAATGACCTCACCAGTGCCACCCAGCATTCCCGAAGGACATTTCATCTTGGTGGATACTGGCCTTATCCCGCAGCCTGGCGATCTTGTTGTGGCCAAGCTCGATACCGAAGACCGAGCAACTTTCAAGAAGTTGGTTTCCGATGCCGGGCAGCTCTACCTGAAGCCTCTGAACCCAGCCTATCGGATGATCCCCATCGACGGGAATTGCCGCCTGATTGGGGTCGTGAAGGAAGCGAAACAACGGTTTTAGCCAGCGCCGTCTGCCCGCCGAGCAAGATCCAGATGCAATCCACCCACCATAACTACTATCTACGCAAGGAAGCCCAATGCGCTCCACGCTCGCAGTCCTGCTGCTCGCCCTCGCCTCCCCACTCGCCCTGGCCCTCCAGCCTTCCGAAGCGCCCCGCACCTTCCGCGAGGCCAAGGAGATTGCCTGGAAGATCGTAAGCGATCCATAAACCTTTCAATTACCCATAGCGGGAAGCGACGAGTAGTGCTCCCAGCTTGATGTCCATGAGACGGCACCAGCCTCGCCAGAGAACGACATTGCCGGGTGGCGGATCCGAGGCACGGGCGAGATAGCCGCCAAGCCTCGCAATGTGAATCAGGTAGTCGGAAAGTGTCCTCGATGGAGGAGGTTGGCCGGTGGCGTCGATCATCCGGTCAAGCAGGCCAATTTCGTCCCGGGTCAAGGCAATGCGGGGAGAGGCCTCGGGCTCGGTGCGGTTGAGCATGGTCATCCAGAACAGACGCCAGGCAATGATGCAGAACAAGGCTATGAGATTGACCAGACGCTCGGCCGTCCTGAGCCTGGCTTCCTCCGCACGGCAGCCGGATTTCAGGATCTTGTGGAACGACTCGATCTTCCAGCGCAGGGCATACCAGTCAAGCTTCTCGATCGCCTCCTGCGGCGAGGTGACCGGCAAGTCGGTGATGAGTTGCCAGTCGATGGCCGGCCTGCCGCTCGGCTCCCCACGCTCCCGCGCCTGGATCACGGTCAGGTCGATGGCCGAATAACGTTTCTGCTTGCCGATCGGCGGTAGCACGTGGATACGACGATAACGAAGCTCGACGATGGCTCGGGTGGTTTTCCTGCCCTCTTCGACCAGGACGTCATGAAGTCCCTGGACGGCAACCTCGCTCATCTGGTCGGCAATCGTCTGTTTGCCGCTGCCGGCCAGGCGGTCGACACAGGTCCTGACAAGGAAATGGGTACCGGCAGAGCGTGCCGCACAGAAGAACTCATAGATATCGTTTTCCCGGTCCCCGACATGGACCAGCCGTGCCGGATCGCCGAGCAGCGCGGTAGCATCGCGCAGGTTTTCCAGCCAGCGGACGCTCTCCTTGTGCTCGATCGGCACGCGGGTCGGATTGATCCGGCGCTTGAGAGCCGTCACTCCCCTGAACTTCGAGCGTGTCCAGAAGCGGATTGCGGCCAGTCCCAGGGGGAGCCCCTCCGGCGTGACGACCAGGCTGGAATGCATCAGCAGGCCACAGAGCGTATGCATGGGCCTGCGGCCATCGGTTTTCCGGCCGGGGATGGTGGTAAGCGTGCCGATCTGCTCGGGGTGCGCCCGCTTGTACGAAAACTCGGTCGTATCCTGAAGGACCAGCAGGGGACCGTCGACGGCAGCAGCGCGAATACGCGTCGACTGGAAATGCCCGGCCAGAATCCGCGCCTCGTCTACTGCCGTGTTGGAAAGGAAGCGGTAGGCCGCCTTGGTATTCGCCCAGTCCTGGCAGGCCAGCGGGATGGGTTCTCCCACGGCATTCGCCATTTGCAGCAGCAGCTTGCGCAGCCGCCGGCCAAGGCGTTCGTCCCGGAACGTCGAGCCGGCGAGTTCCTGTTCAATCCAGGAGGCGTCAGCCAAAACAGAGCGGTCCATGGGACACCTCGGCTATGCGTTTCGGTGCCTCCAATGAATCATGTGGCGGCCTCTTGTCACAAGCTCATATGGACCGGTCGCAGATATGGGTAATTGAAAGTCCATAAACCCCATCTGTTGACGGTCGAGCCGGTCGTTTACAGTGGCGCCGTCGGCGTGCAACTTGATTTTGCTGATATGCTAGAAGCTGTTGGGGCAGGCTTTATTGGGGCGCTGGAAGATGAGTTGGCACGGTACAGAGGGCACTCGAATCCAGAAGATCATCAGCTCGTTGGCCACCCAGATGGCAGGGGAAGCGATCATCCAACTCCTATCAGCTAAATTCGAGGCTGGTTGGGAACACTTCCTCGATGCAATCGTCGAGAGCGATAAGGTCGCGATCAACTCCTCTTTGTCAGCTCAAGAGATCCAGCTTGAACGTGAGCGAGTCGCTCAGCAAAAGGAGGCGATGCGCCAACGTGCCGAGCAAGAGCGGCAGAAGAATGAAGCATGGGAGCGCTTCTACACCCCCGCCCAGGCCTGCGAACTCCCTGAATCTCAAGCTCGCGTTGATGTCTACACGGCTCGAGAAGCACGATTCCGAAAAGAGTTTGAACAGCTCTGGGCGGCAGGCGAGTTCTCGCAGCCCAGAGCGTGAAGCTGTGGTCAACGAGACACCGTCATCGCGTTTTTCTCACCCCTTCGCACACTCCCCCAGCCGCTCTCGCAGCCAGGCCTTCTCCTGATCGGCGAGTCGGGCTAGAACGCGCCTCCGATGACCCGCCAGAATTCTCCTGCGTTCTTCAGGCGTAAACCGATTCCAGTCGTGGAAAAGATCAGCAGATTGGTCTGCCTCGGCGGCTGCATGCTGGCGTACCCACATGCCGAGGGCTGCACAAACAACGGATAGAAGAAAGCCGGCCAGCGCAAAAAGAAGCATGGTAGGTGTCATGTTTCTTCCCTGAATTGTTGTGTCTTTTATAAAAACATAGCGCTTTAGTCGGGAATGTCATGAGTTCCTGATGAACGGCATGCGAGCAACCAAGCACCTGCCATATCGCCTTGCTGTATGCTGTATATAGATACAGATAGGAGCAAGCTCTATGGCCAAGCCAGGCAAGAAAACCGCCGTCCGCCAGTCCTCAAGCTATGAGCTGATGGGCGCTCGCATTCAGAAGCTCATCAACTCACCGAAGGCGCAGCAGGCCAGGGATGTGACAGTCCACCGCCTGCCGGAAGAATCGGCAGCAGACTGGTCGCGCTTCATCGAGGAGGTTGCCGAGGCTGAGAATGTCAGGGTCGAATACGTCGAGGGCGATGGTGTTCGGCTTACTTGGACCGTGCCGGCCGACTAACCCTGCCCCCGTTCCAGAATGGCAATCCGGGCCTACCCCGCGCGGGGCTTTTCATCTCAGCCCGTCATAAAATCTTCACTGTGGCAGGGGCACAATGTTCAGGCTTCTTGAAGAAGAAGCACCATTTGAAGCCCACCAGCCTGAAGTCGGTGGGCTTTTTCTTTACCTTCCTTTCTGACCTCCAAGTCCGCTCTCCAACCGCTTCAACCGCAGCCAAACCCGCTCTTGCTCGGCGAACTTGTCCAGCATATCGCTCGGCACGCCGTCAAACCTACGCAACTCTTTCAATCGTATCCATTTGTTCAAATACAGCCTCAGGACGAACAAACCGCAGAACAACAGCGCAAGGGAAAGAGCATTGTTGGTCAACATAGATCACCCTCCATGGCATGGTGATGTTGTAACTGTAGCAGAGTGGCTGCAGTTTACTTGGCATGTTTTTCCTCAGAAAGCATGAGACCTTTCCAGCTACCAAGCCCCCTGATCGTCACTCACATTATCTGGCATAGTGTTGGCAAAATCATGCAGGCTCTTTGATCGCACAATCAAATACATTCCAAAGCAAACAGCCCACAGCTCAAAAGCGCGAGAAGAGAAACGGTGTTGATCGCCCACATAGATTACCCTCCATGGCTTAGTGGTCTTGTAACCACTGTAGCAGGCGATTTCACCTTGAGAAGGCTTACGGACCAGCAGAGCGCTATCTAGCTCGGGGCTTTTCGCATCACCCCTTCGCGCACTCCCCCAGCCGATCTTGCAGCTAGGCCCTTTTCTGCTCCTCGGCGACCTGATCGCGCGCATGCTGCTGATACAGCGCGAGCCGCATCTTCTGCTCAAAGGGCGTGAGCCCTTTCCAGTTGCAGAGCAGCCCCTGATCGTTGCGCATGTTCTCCAGAACAGCGTCGTCAAAGTCATGCGGGTCTTTTGATTGTGCATTCAGCCACAGCCCCAAGGCGAATAGGCTGCAACTCAATAGCGCAAGGAAAAAAATAGTGCTGATCGTCCACATAGGATGCCCTCCATGGCTTGGTGATTTTTTAATCACTGTAGCAGGCGATCTCGCCTTGAGAAGGTCTACTGACCAACAGGCCTGTCTAGCATGGGGCTTTTCGTCTCATCCTTTCGCAACCACCCTCAGCCTCTCCCGCAGCCACTCCCTCTCCTGCTCTGCGATCCGGGCCCGCACGCGCTGCTGATAGATTGCTAGGCGCCTCTTCTGCTCGCTGCTGGTGAGTTCATCCCAACCGCGGAACAGACCGGTGTCGTCGACAGTTTCCAGGCTGGCTTCAAGATCCGGCCGCGGCAGCTTTTCCCCAGGATGCTTCAAAAGCGCGACTAGGCAGCAGCCCAGCACCACGACTACAACAACGACTTCAATGACCATCAGCGCCCTCCTTGGCTTGGCAAAAGTCAGTCGGTAATCCTAATCCGGCATCGAGGCAAACTCAAAGCTACGGGTCACAGCTTTCCCCACACGTTCTTCATGTCACCTTTTCGCACACGCGCTTGGCCGCTCCCGAAGCCAAGCCCTCTCCTGCTTAGCGATCTTGGTCTGCACGCGCCGTTGGTACAACGCCAAGCGCTGCCGTCTGGCAGCCGGCGTGAGCCAGTCCCAGCCAATGAAAAGAAGCTCATCGTCCGCCATCTCGTCCGGATCCGGAGCGCGCTCATCTTTGGGACGTGTCCATTCCTCGATGTAGAGGCCTATGGCAAACAAGCCACAGCCCGCCAATGCGAAAAATAGGATTGCGTCGAATGTCATCGCTACTGCTCCCTGGGCATCCTGGAACCTAAAATATCATTTTTCTGGCACTTTGGTATCAGGCAAGGTCAATACGCCATTAAAATGACACTTTCTGTTTCAAGCCAACCAGCAGCTTCTCTGGGATCTTGAAGCAGGCTGAACCTGCTCAAAAAGTTTACATATCGCCAGAGAGGCAACTCCGAATCACTTGATCCGGCGATTAGCCATTACTACTGTATGGACATACAGCGAAGCGGTAAGGAGATGTTGTATGTCGCGAGCAAGGGTCAAGCCTTCAAATCAACCACAAATCTCCAGCTACGAGCGGCTGGCTCTGCGCATCAGGGATGCGATCAGCACGCCTAGTGCCCAAGCCGCGCAGCAAACGGTGATCAGCCGAAGGCTGGATGAGTCACCTCAGGACTGGGAAAGGCTGCTGGACGAGATCAGAGATACCGAAGGAGTGCATGTGACACCGCAGGACGACGGGCGCGTGCGCCTTTCCTGGTATATCGAGCCCGCCCCCCAGACCAACTAGCAATCCAAGCTGAAAGAGAGCCCGCCGAGCGCGGGCTTTTTTCATGGTGGCCAAAAATTCAATGCATTTACGTATTGACCATTCCAATACGCTTTCGTATTGTTAATCCATCGACGCGCACACCGCGCCCGACAGGCAGCGATGCCTCGGCCCAGCCGGAACGCTCTTTAACAAGTCACCGCAATACGAAAACAGACCGCATTGCCTCTACCGGCGACCGGCGATCCGACAGGTCAGAAAGCCTGCCCACGCGAGGAACAACCTCGACGGCGGATCGAAGCGAAACGCTAAACCGCGCGAACGACCCGGCATGCAATGCGCCCCGCCACGCCCCGGCGGAAATGGGGCAGGAATCAGGCTGCGCCGTGCGGAATCGACGCCGCGGCCTGTGAACTGACATTGACGAGATTTTGCCGCGCAAGAGCCCAGTAGGTGAGCGTGGCCAGGAACACTGATTTCCTTGATGTCCTTCTCCCGAGGGACATCCGGGAAATCACCAACAGAAGGAAACCTCCATGAGCGAGTTCAAGGCCGGCCAGGCCGTGAAGTTCACCAACCCGCGTCAGCAGGTGAAAACCGGCACATACCGCGGCGAGATCAACACCGGTATCGGCCGCGGCCAGGGCATCTACGCCCAGGTCGAGGTCGATGGGAAGATCCTGAAGGTTCGGCCGAGCAGGCTGAGCGCTGCTTGACCACAATGGGCGCCCTGGCAACAGGGTGCCTGCAGGAGAGCGATCAATATGGACGAGACAAAGCTCCGCGCCGAGTTCGAGTCGTGGGTCTACCGTACAGTTGTAGACGTGACGCCAACTGACCTAGAGCGGGACGGCGAAATCTACGAGTGGGACAAGCTGAACATGGCCTTTGCAGCCTGGAAGGCTTCGCGTGAGGCGCTGGTGATCGAGCTGCCTCCAAGGGAGGACATGAAGTACCACATCTCAGGGACGCCGGCATGGGACAAATGCCGCACTGCCATCCACGCTGCCGGCATCCGCACCAGGTAGCCTGGCAGTGTGCATTGATGCCATTCGTCGCGGACAATTTGATAATAATTATCATTTGCATATGATAAAAGGCACACCGTAGGCAGATCGGTATGCAAGCCGCGTCAGCCGGCCATTGCCCACAATGGCCACGCCGGGTCTCACGGCACCGGCAAGGCGCGCGGCCTGTAAAAGTAATCTGCAAGCCGGGGGAAGCTCATCAGCCCTCTCCTCCTGGTAGGCACGCCAGCGGCAACAGAGTGCCCGCTTGGCCGGCGTAACCGGCCACACTTCCAACCTTTTTTCAAGAAGACCCGGTAGCACATGTGCTGCATGAGTCCTGTGAATAGCGCAGGGAAGGACCTTCCTACCGCTGGGTTTGTAAAGAGCTACCCGATAGCTACCTTACTTATTACTCCCTGTCAGCTGAGGGGAGTACTTCATACTTGCAATAGGCATCTGCAAGGAGCCGTCGGCAGATCGGCATGCTGGCAGCGTCAGCTGGCCATTCCTAATGGCCACGCCAGGGCACCTTGTCCCCCTGCAAAGCGCGTAGCCGGTTTGAATAATCTGCAAGACACGGAAGTTCGTGACACCGTCCCCGCCTGTAGTCACGCAGGCGTCAACAGAGTGACCGCCTGGCCGGCGTAACCGGCCATTCCCAATCCTCCTTGCCTACCTTCTGTCTTGCAGAGAGCCAGCCGCTTGGCTGGCTGTATATCTCGTAGCCTACCCTGCAAACACCGTCGGCGGATCGGCATGCCGACAGCGTGAGTCGGCCATTCCTGCAATGGCCACGCTGGGTTTCATGTCCCCGGCAAGACGCACCAGTCGGTTCGAGTAATCCGCAAGTCAGGTATCTTCCTCCCCTTGCTGGCAGGCACGCCAGTGGCGACAGAGTGCCCGCCTGGCCGGCGTAACCGGCCGCCCCCTCTTTCTCCAGATCCCCGTCCTCATCAGAAAGCCCCCTCCGCTCCGAGGCGGCTTCCTCATGCGCGCGCGACACCCACCCCCGACCAAACGAGAACCCTCACATGAAGCTGATCGACATAGTGCAATCGGCCGGCGTCGCCGCGGCCTCTACCCTGCTGATCTTTGCTGCCGGAGCCCTGGCCACCCACGAGGCCCAGGGCGCCGAGCTTCCGGCGCCGGACGTCACCCTGCGGAACGTGCAGATCCTGGACACCGCCCACGACTCTTGGGCAGTGGCGACCGCCGTCAACACCAGCGACCAGGCGCTGGTAGAGCCCGTCATCCTCCTGGAGCTGCCCGACGGCACCAAACTGCGCCACGTCGGCCCCTCCCGCATCGATCCCGGCGAAGCCTGGAGGATCTTCGAGCGCATACCTGGCGCATCGCAAATGCAGGCAGGAGAGCAGCATGGAAATCGCCATTGAGCACCGGGGGCTCCAGCTGACGCTGGAGGTTTACAGCGAGGGCGGCGTAGACCTGTTCACCGTCACTGGTATTGAACTGGCCGACGCTCCGTATGACGTTCGTGAGCTCGGCAAGCTGCTGGATTGCGACGCCTTTGAAATCGAGCGCCTCGGCCACGAAGAGCTGGCCAGGCAGCGCTGCATCAACCGCCTGGCCTCACAGGAGGAGCGTGCAGCATGAACACCTCACAGTTTGAGGCCGCAAAGGCTCGAGCCGAAAAGACCATCCGCCGTTACGTCGAAATGCTCGAGCGCAACGGCAGCAATGGCTGGCCCACCGAGTCATTTTGCGAGGGGCTGATCGCGATGGCCTACACGACCGGGCATCTTAATGATGTGGGCGTTCAGTACTGGAAGCGGCACCTGAAACGGGTCAAGGAAGCGCACTGGAAGAGCGTCAACGTAAAGATCGGAGCGGCAGCATGATCACCAGAGACCCACGCACCGCTCTGGCCTGGTGCAAGGCAGGCGGCTCCATCCGCATCGTCACAACTGGGACTACCCCTGCCATGTGCCGCGCCGATTACTGGCGGCACATCAAAGCAATTGCAGCTCTGGAAGCGAGGTGTGCGGCATGAGCCGTTACCAGCGCGCCCGGCGCCGCATCTTCTGGCGTGGCTTCGCCATCGCCCTCGTCATCTGGACTGCCTTCACCACCTTGGGCGCCCTTCTCGCCTGATCAGGACTACCACCATGAAAACCATCACTGTGCGGGCCTCGTCCTGGGGCTCACTATTCGACTGTGGGTTCCGCTGGGAGGGCGTCCACTTGCTGGGCATCAAGAGCCCCAGTAGCCCGCGCGCCCTGCTCGGCACCGCCATCCACGCCAGCACCGCGGCGTTCGATGCCGCCCGGGTCACCGGCGAGAAGCTGTCGACCTTCGACGCTGCCGAGCACCTGGTGCAGACCCTACGCCACCCCGAGTTCGACGTTGACTGGCGCGGAGCCGACATCACGCCCCGTGAAGCCGAAGTCACAGGCCTGGCGCTGCATACACGCTACTGCGATGAGATCAGCCCGCGCTACCACTACGTCGCTGTCGAGTTGGAGACCAGGCCCCTGGAGATCGACTGCGGCGGCGGCGTCATCGTGCGGCTGACCGGCACGCTTGATCGGGCACGCATCAAGCGCGACGCCGGCGGCGTGGGTATTGCCGACCTGAAGACTGGAACCGCTGCAGTGACCAGCGAGGGCGTGGCGAAGACCAAGGGGCACCGCCCGCAAGTCGGCACGTACGAACTGCTCTACGAGCACACCACTGGCGAGCCCTGCACGGCGCCGGCCGAGATCATCGGCCTCAAGACGAAGGGCAAGCCGGTGGCTGCTACCGGCGAGATCCACGGCGCGCGTGAGCTGATGGTCGGCAATGACCAGTTCCCCGGCCTGATCCAGATCGGCGCCGACATGTTCCGTAGCGGGCTGTTCCCGCCAAACCCACAGAGCTTCACCTGCAACCCCAAATACTGCGCCCGTTGGGGCGCGTGCCCATATAAGGACGGCTAACCCAATGAAAAGCCAAGACCTCTACATCCGCCTGGTCGACCCGATTGGCAAGCACGCCTCAATCATCAGCTACCACCGCGTATGGGACCGCCAGCGCTTCCTTGAGGCCCAGCGCGACACCCACGAACGCAAGGCCAAAGGCAACGACGTCCGCCACGTCGAGGTCGCCACCGAAGCCGACTACCGCAAGTTCATGTGCTACAAGGAGCAAACGGCATGAGCCAGACAGCCACACTCCAATCTCTCCAGCAGCCCGCCCAGCACCGCGATCAGAGCCACGTCGCTGTCAGCATGACCAACCTGCAGGGCTTCGAACTCGCTCAGCGCGCCGCCAAGCTGCTGGCCGCATCCAGCCTGGTGCCGAAGGAATACCAGGGCAACATGCCGAACTGTGTCATCGCCCTGAACATGGCGCAGCGCATCGGTGCCGATCCGCTTCAGGTAATGCAGAACCTGGTCATCGTGCACGGCCGACCGACTTGGTCAAGCCAATTCCTGATCGCTACCGTCAACACCAGCGGCCGGTTTTCCGCGTTGCGCTTCGAGTTCTTCGGCGAGCGTGGTTCTGACGACTGGGGCTGCCGCGCTTGGGCGATCGAGAAGGCCACCGGTGAGAAGCTGGTCGGATCTGACATCACCATCGGCATCGCCAAATCCGAAGGCTGGTATGGCAAGAACGGCAGCAAGTGGAAAACCATGCCTCAGCAGATGCTGATGTACCGCGCGGGAAGTTGGTGGACTCGCGCTTTTGCGCCGGAGCTATCGATGGGCCTTCACACCGCCGATGAGATGGGCGACGTGTACGACGCGCAGGCCGACATGAACGGCAGCTTCTCCGTCGACCTGGGGAGCTTGCGGCAGACCAACGACGATCCGCAGGTGAACAAGGAAACCGGCGAAATCATCGACCAGGCAGCCCTGGACCATCAGCCCGGCGAACGCCTCGATACCGTGTCTGGCGAGATTACCCGCACCGAGCAGGAGCCCCAGCCGGAGCCCGCTGCCACCGCGCCGCGGCAGTCCCGCCAGGCGCGCCAGACCGAGCCGCAACAGCAGCAAAGCGACCTCGGCGACCTGAGCATGGAGTGACCATGCCATGCCGAACCTAACCGTCATCGAACGGTTCGACCATGTGGAAGAGTTCAGCGCTCTGCTCGGGGCGGCTGAGCTCAGCGCCTCTACCGAATGGGACGAGTCGTTCATCGCCGACCTTCGCAGCAACTTCCAGCGCTATGGCGCCCACACCTATATCAGCGACGCCCAGCTCGAGCAGCTCGAGCGGATTGCCAACCAGTGAGGACCCCGGCCGATGAGCCAGCACAACCCGCACTTCCTGACGATGACCGCCGACACCCTCGGCAAGAGCCTCCTTCAGGGGTTGATCCAGGAAATTCGCATCCTGCCCGATGTCTGGCAGAAGATCCCGGAGAAGAAGCAAACCGAGGTGATCGAACGCCTGGAACGCCAGGTGCGCAACGCCGCAACCATCGCCGTCCACACCATCGCCGGCGGCGAACGCGAAACCGTCTACGGCAAGCTGGAGTCGGTCGCGGTCAAGGACAAGATGAAAGCCGTGCTGGTCGTGAATCCCAGCAGCCCGCACAAGCACGACCTGCTCGACGCGGTGAACCAGGACTGCCTGCTGATCATCGGCGGCGCCGCGGAATTCCTGCATGGCACCGACGAGGTGCAGGCCGATCCCGACCAGAATCCGCTCGACCTGAACGGCGGCGACGCCGACATGAGCGAGCCAGGCGCTTGGGACGGCGAAGCCCAGGATGCCGAGTTCACGATGCTCGTGGAGAAGTTCGGCGACCATACGCTGAACGAGTTGGCCCTCTCCATCACCACCAAGAAAAGCTCCATCGACCAGGCATACCTGCAGAGCCGCTTCGCGCTCAGCAGCGAACAGGCCACGCGGGTGATCCTGCTGCTGCTCGACGACGGAGTCATCGAACTGGAAACCGAGGGCGAGACGCCCGAGCAGAACGTCTACCGCGTCATCAAGGCGCCCGACGAGATCGACATGGAGTAACAGCCGATGCGCCTCACGAAAATCACCGTCACCAACTTCCAAGGGCTGCGTCATGCGGCCCTTGCGCTTTCTGAGCCAGTGCTGCTGGTGTCCGGCGCGAACGGCGCTGGAAAATCGTCACTTCTGGACGCCATCTCCATGGCCTTCACCGGCGAGCCGCGGCGAGTGGCAAGGAAAAAGGACATTGCCCAACTGGTCGCCGAGGGCCAGAAAAAGGGCGAGGCCCACGTCACCTACATCGACGCCGCCGGCGAAGAGCAGGCCGCATGGGTCATGCTGCCGACCGGCAAGACCGCGCCGCTGGTCGACGCGCCGTTTCTGCCCTTCGTCCTTGATGCGGCCCGGTTCGCCGGGCTGGACGGCAAGGAACGCCGCCAAGTGCTGTTCGAGCTGACCGGCGCCAGCGCCAGCCCGAACGAGATCGCCAAGCGTCTGACCGACCGCGGCGCCGACGCGGCACTGGTCGAGAAGATCAAGCCCATGCTGCGCGCCGGATTTCCGGCCGCGGCCGACCAGGCCAAGGAGCACGCCGCCGAGGCGCGTGGAGCCTGGAAGGCTGTCACCGGTGAGGCCTACGGCAGCCAGAAAGCCGAGACCTGGGCTCCGGAGCGCCCTCCGGTCGATGTCAGCCAGGCT
This sequence comes from Azotobacter salinestris, assembly GCF_009363155.1. Lineage (NCBI taxonomy): Bacteria > Pseudomonadati > Pseudomonadota > Gammaproteobacteria > Pseudomonadales > Pseudomonadaceae > Azotobacter > Azotobacter salinestris. Next base: position 4,883,493 of record NZ_CP045302.1, on the reverse strand, counting down.
GATCTGGACGCCGCCTCGACCGAACTGGTGGATCTGGAGGCGGACCTCGAGGAAGCCCAGCAGACGCTCGGCGCCCACAAGGCCAACCGGGACGCCGAAGCCGGCCGCGCCGCGCGCATCGCCGAGCTGCAGGAGCTCGCCGCGCTAGTGACGCGCCGGCAGCACAAGCTGAGCAACGACAGCGCCGACCTCAAGCACTGGCAGGAGCAGCTCGCCGCTGCCGAAGCGGCTGCCACCGGCGGCAAGCAGGGCCTGATCCACGACATGGCCCGCAATCTGTCCGACTGGCAGGCGCTGGCCGAGCGCTCCACCGGCGCGGAGGAGGAAAACAGCCTCCTCTCGCCATGGCACACCGTCGACACGCTGGACTGCACCAGGCTGCTGCTGGATCGCTACGTTCAGGAGCACGGCTCCCTGGCCGAAGCCGGCGCCCAGGCAGACCAGAACCTGGCCAGGCGCGCGCCGGAGTTCCGCACCTACGTCGACAACCTGGCCCGTGCCGTCGAGAACGATCGGCGCGACCTGGCTGCCGCCGAACAGGCTGCCGGCCAGTTGGCCGAGTTGCAGGCTCAGGCTGCTAGCGTACCGAGCGCCGAGGCCATCGCCAATGCAGAGCAGGTCATCGCCGATTTGCGCCAGCAGCGTGATCGGCTACGCGCCAAGGTCGAGTCGCTGCGCGATGCACTCACGACTGCCCAGCAATTCGAGCAGTTGAAAGCTACTGCGGCCGGCCATCATCGCGACGTGATTGAGTGGTCGCTGATCGCCGATACCCTGGCTCCGGATGGTATCCCTGCCGAGATCCTGACCGGCGCGCTCGAGCCAGTGAACAACCTGCTGGCCATCCAGTCGGCCGCCGCGAATTGGGCGCCGGTTCAGATCAACCCGGATATCGACATCGCCTACGGCGGTCGCGCCTATGGCCTGCTGAGCGAATCGGAGAAGTGGCGCTGCGACGCCCTGCTGGCCATCGCCATCGCACGGCTGTCCGGTCTGCGCTTCGTCACCCTGGATCGATTCGACGTCCTGCAGCCGTCTGCGCGGCCACAGATCCTCGGTCTGCTGCGGACGCTGACGCAGGGCGGAGACCTCGATACTGCGATCCTCGCGGGGACGATGAAAGAGCTCATGGCAAAAGTTCCCATGGGGATCCAGTCAGTCTGGATAGCCGAGGGATCGATCGTCGCCAGCATCAGCCAACAGCAGGCCGCCTAATCCGCCCGGACGCTGGGCCGTATCACCGGCCCAACCAAGAGGAAAATCCATGACGCAACTCGAACAGAAACGCCAGAAATTCGAATCCGCCATGCGCCTGCGCGGATACAGAGTTTTCGAGCGCAGCGGAAAGCACTACTGCAGCGCCATCGTTGAAGATGCTTGGCAAGGATTCCTGATGGGCTGGAGAGAGGCCACAGAAGAACACGATACCGGCAGCAGAAGGAGCTGAGCTTGGCCACGAACAACGCCGACCACCTCCGCGACGCTGCCCTGGCCGAGCTGACCCGCCTGCCGTAGCTGTCACGCCTACCTGTCACGACGATAGGGTGAACACGCCACTACGCTCGCCGGATTTTCTGCTCCGGCACGACATGCCGAAGAGCATGTAACTCGCCGGCATCCTGGTTCAGATCATGGACCACCCTCAGTAGCCGCTGGCGAAGCAATTCGTTATCGAGCTGCTCAATCGCTCGCATGACCTCAATCGCAGCCGCCTCATTGTTGGCGGCCACTGAATCCAAAGTTTTGCGGATGTTTCTCACCACTCGGCTCACAAGATTCTCCTCCTGAAAATTTGGGCCGGACGTGTTGGACCACAGAAGTTCTTTTTGATTTCAGCCGTTTGAGTTCGGGCGGCACCGTTTGTCTGGAGCATCATCGGCCGGCTCTACGGCACCCGGCTTGAGGGCGAGCCGGGCGGCAAGAACTTCACCATCCGCAGGCGCGGCCAAGGTGGTGGTCGACTGTGATGAGCATGACTTCTCCTACAGCCTTTACGACTGCCCCGTCATGTGCATCGCCAGCACACGGCGCCAGCCAGTCAAACGACGTCGCAAGGCGCGCAACGCGCCGGCCGAGGCGCCGACCACAACCCCTCTCCCGCCCCTGCCGCACGGCAAAGAGGCCTGCGACAAGGTGCAGTTCAGCCTTTTCTAGGGAACCAACCACATGGCTCACCACCTTCGCCAGGGCGACATCTTCGCCGTCGGCGCCCAGCGCCTGCAGATGACCGAGAGCATCGAGCTCACCATCCAGTCCCTCCAGGCCTACGGCCCTACCCATGAGCACTGGGGCATAGCCTGGTCCGGCGGGAAGGACAGCAGTGCGACCCTGACTCTGCTCATGTACCTGCTGGACTCCGGCAAGATCCAGAGGCCGAAAAGCCTGACGGTGTTCTACGCCGACACACGCCAGGAGCTGCCGCCGCTGGCTATCGCGGCTCGCCAGATCATGGACGAGCTCGAGGAGCGCGGCGTACACGTCGAGGTGGTCACCGCACCGCTGGACAAGCGCTTCATGGTCTACATCCTCGGTCGCGGCGTGCCGCCGCCGAACAACAATACGCTCCGCTGGTGCACTCGCCAGATCAAGATCGACCCGATGCAGCACGCGCTCGAGCAGCGGCTGGCCGAGCTGGACGGCAATGTCCTGATGATCACCGGTGTGCGCCAGGGCGAGAGCGCCATCCGCGACAAGCGCATCGAGATGAGCTGCGGAAAGGACGGGGCCGAATGTGGCCAGGGCTGGTATCAGAAGGTCCTGCCAGAAGCGAAGGGGCTACACGGCCGGCTTGCCACCCTCGCCCCGCTGCTGCACTGGCGGGTCTGCCATGTCTGGGAGTGGCTGAAGCACTGGGCACCCGAGGCTGAGTTCGGCGACTGGTCCACCGCTACCATTGCCGACGCCTACGGTGGCGACGAGGCTGAGGAAATCAACGCCCGCACCGGTTGCATTGGCTGCCCGCTGGCCAGCGAGGAGAAGGCGCTGGAGACTGTCCTGCAGAATCCCGCCTGGGCCTACCTAACGCCGCTGCGCGGCATCAAGGCGATCTGGCGTGAACTGCGCGAGCCCCAGCACCGCCTGCGCAAGGCCGGCATCGAGCGCCTGAAGGATGGAAGCATCGCCGCCAACCCTCAGCGCATGGGGCCGATCCTGCTGGAGTCTCGGCTGATGGCCCTGGAGCGTGTACTTGCCATCCAGGCCGAGTGCAACGTGGCTGCCGAACGCCTTGGACGCCCGCGCATCGACCTGATCGCCGCCGATGAGGAGGGCCGCATCCGCGAGCTGATCGCCGTCGGCACTTGGCCGGATGGCTGGGACGGCGACGAGCCGGTCGCCACTACCCCTCTCGACAAAGTCTTCGCTGACGGCGCGGTTCAGCCGCTGTTGTTCGCCTGATTGGCTACACACTCGAGTGCAGCCAGCACTTGGCAAGAAAGATCCGCCGACTGCATGGCTTGCCGAGAACCAGGCGAGCTACTCGGATCTGGCGGCCATATCAACTAAATGCCTCAACGAGTAAAGTTCCCAACCTCAAAACAGGACACAGGGACGCAGCGTTGATGGAAGCTGTAACAGCACCAGCTGAGCTGAAATTTGAGATCGGAAAAATCTACCACCGCCAAAAAGACCTGCATCCTCAGTTCGGTGGCAGCTGGCAGAGCGGGATAGCGAGTTCCGCACAGGCACCGGTAGTGTTCCTCTTTACAGGCGACTCAGGGGAACAATACGGCTACCGAGATGCGTTGGACGAGCACGGCGTGTTCTCCTACACAGGCGAAGGCCAGATAGGCGATATGACCCTCACCGGTGGAAACGCCGCCATCACGAATCATGCTGCCAATGGAAAAGCACTCCACCTGTTCAAAGCGTTAGGCAAGGGCAAGGGCCAGCAGTATATGGGCGAGTTCGCCTGTGCCGGCTACTCCTGGGCCCGCGGACCGGACCGAGAAGGTAATGACCGGAATGTGATTGTTTTCCGCCTGGTGCCAGTTGACCGTGTCGTTGAGGAAGCTCTGCCGGGCGAAGCCGAATCACTTCCGAAGCCAACTAGCCTCAGTGAGGCGCGCCACCTAGCCATTCAAGCTGCCAGCGCTAGCACGGAAGTCGAGCCAGGCAGCTCGGTCCGACGTCTTTACCGCCGCAGCGAGCAAGTCCGCGAATACGTACTAATGCGCGCAAATGGAATCTGTGAATCCTGCCGGAAGCCAGCGCCCTTCAAGCGTAAGGACGGCAGCCCGTACCTCGAGCCGCACCACATTAACCGGCTATCGGACGGAGGCTTGGATCATCCGCAGTATATCGGCGCTATCTGCCCGTCTTGTCATCGAGAGATTCACCACGGTGCGCATGGGAAAACCAAGAACGAGGAGTTAAGAGCCTACGTAGAGGCAGCGGAGAAAGAGGCAAGCGCCTGAGATGCCCACCGCCGATGCCCGCACTAATCTCCGCGCTATTCGCTCCCCGTAGGCCTGTCATTCATCCGCCTGCCAATCTACCCCGTATCGCCGACGATACTGCTGAATTTCCTGGTCTGACACATCCTCACGGTAGCAAAGAGGCGAATAGCCTCCCTGCTTGCTGTATGCACTCCGGCGGCCGCAGCTACTGCCATTCCGTGCAGTGTTGTATGGGCAGGCACAAGGGCCAGGATAACTGGCAATGGATTCATCGATCAGAATCTGAGCGATCTCATCGTCTGTAGGGCCTGCTTGCCGGGCGAGAGCACCGACAGAAAAGAGGCTCGCAACGAGAAATAGCGCGGCGAAAGTGCGCATCCTTTTTACTCCAAAAGCAGGCATCAATCAGATGGCCATCCTACTTACAGATTGATGGCTCTACGCTTCTATCTTCGCACTCTTCGCCGAAGAGCTGCAGGCTCAGCAGCGTCTGCTGGCCTGACACCTATGGACTGGCACTGGCAGCAGCTCGGCTACACGGTCGAGCGAGGACAGCGCCGGGCTAGAACGATCCGCCGGCAGGATGGCTAATCGTGTGACTTGGGGGCAGGAGGCGTAAGCCTTCCGGCCCACCCTTGCCCGATTGTTGGCATAGATTGAATCTCTCCTGCTAATCAGCTCTGCAACTTAAAATCTTGGTAAATCTCGAATCTTTCTCTCCGGATAACCACGCTCTTCAATAACAGTTTCTCCGCCTCCTGGCAGCTCTGCTTTCAGAAGCTCACCACCAGAGACTAGCCGCCTATGGTCAGCCTCAAACACCATCTCGACAACATCACCGCGGTCTATCGCCTTGATGACCTCCTCAACAGTTACTTCGTGCAACTCCTCGAGAAAGTTGTTTGATCCATTAGCCAAAGCCCACATAAAGCCCTCGACTTCATCTTTATTGTTGATACGAGCCTTCGCAACGATATAGAGCGCCATGATTTCCTCCGGATGATTTCATATCGCCCATCCGACTAGATAACCAACGTAGTCCACCTATCACCGCCAAATATGCTGGCCGACATACGGCCTGCAAGGACTTCTCATGCCCACAGAAAACCAATCCGCGCCTCGCGAGCGGCCCATCCTGTTCAGTGCGCCGGTGGTGCGCGCCATCCTTGAGGGCAGGAAGACGGTCACGCGCAGGGAGGCAAAGAACATACAGCCCTCGCCGCTCTTCCGTAGCGGCTGGAAGGCCGAGCGCAAAGATGGCCGGGGAACGGTTGATATTACGGCGCCCGCCGGACTGCTCGGTGAGCTTTGCCCCTAGCCTGCGCATCAGCGGCTGGCACTTGGTCGGCACCCGCGGCGGCGGTAGTTGGAACTGCCCCAGCCGCCCGCGCGTGGAAACACCGAACCAGGGGCAGAAACTGCTCTGGGAGATCTCATGAACCGCCCAACTTACTGTAGGACCACCGGCGAGCGGATCGGTACCTGCGACTGTTATCGCTGCCGGCCGATTGCGCCGGCCAAGCCGAAGGAAAAGAAGCAATGACCGACACCACCAAGGCCGAGAGCCTGCACGATCGGATCATGCGGCTGCCGTGTACGCCGCCGAAAGACGCCAATATCAACCAGATGCTCGCCTACAAGTCAGGCCACCGAGACGCCCGCCACGCTGCCGCCGAACTGGCTGCGGCGCATGAAGCGGAGCAGGCCGGGCCGCGGCCGGCCATCATCAGCCAAGAGCAGCTCGCCACACTGCTCAACGGCGTCCAGGCACTGCATGAGATCAGCGCAGAGCTGATCGCCGAATGCGTGTTTGAGCAAATACCGGCCACCCACAATGACATCGCAGCCCCGCCAGCGCAGCAGCGCCAGTGGATGCCGGAGCTTCTGGATATCAACCGCGTGCCGGATGATCTCCGCAACCAGGCCAGCGGCTATCGCGCCGGCTGGAATGATTGCCGGGCAGCAATGCTCAACGCTTCCGGCGACACCGCAGCGCCGGAGCAGGCCGAGCAGGACACAGTGAAGGTGCTGCTGGAAAAGCTGAGCCGCACGCCAGAGCGGTGGTCGAAGCTCGACCCGCAGCACGTCTCGCGCACATCAAGTCAGGCGGCCGTCTACTACCTGCTGCGCGACGCTCAGCAAGACATTGCAACGCTGGCTGCCGCACTGGAGGCCAGCCGATGACAGAGCAAGAGGAAATCGCCCGTCTGCGCGAGCTGCGCAGGCTGGCCGGTGTCGTCGCACAGCATGCCAGGGTGATCGTTGGCGGCCGAGCCTTCACGACCGGTGCCCTTATCAGGCCGGGCGGCATCTACAGCCTGGCGTCGAGCGCTGAGCGTCTGCGCGATGCCCTGGACGAGTACGACACTGCAGTGGTGGAGGCCGGCCGATGACCAGCCCTTGCCCTCCCGATCAGCACGACTGGGTATTCACGACTCCTGGTCACATCCTCTGCACGCGCTGCTTGGCCAGGGGCCAGCGCTGGATACCGAAGGAGGAGCGCGCCGAGTTCCAGGCTAACGGATGGTTCTACCTGGGCCGGCGGTACGCCAAGCCAATGGCGAAGAGGAAAACAGCATGAAAACCGACGACCCGCCAAAGCCCAAACTTGGCATGCCGTTCGGAGCCCTGATGGAGTCCTTCCGCAAGGGCGTCACCCGCGAGCAGTCGCGAGCCGCTGAACGTCAGCGGTAGGCCAAGCAGCCTTCTCCTCCCCTATCCAAACACTTCCCACTCCCCGGCTTGGCCGGACAGGAGACGTTTGCCATGAGCACAGCAGAGAAGATCGAATTTCAGATAATGCCGGGTCTTTGGTTCCGCCAGGAACTTCTGTTTCCGCATTTCGGAATCACAGCAGAAGCTGCCCGCAAGTACCGCTCCGGCGGACTCTGGCTGGAAGGCAAGCACTGGAAAAAAGACCCAGCAAACCGGGTCGTCTACAACCGTCAGGAGATTGAGGCATGGATGGGCGGCCAGCTGTAAAGCTCCCTCCGGGCGTGGAGATCAACGGGAAGCAGCTGCGCATCTCGTTCATGCTCCATGGCCAGCGTTGCCGGGAGCCCCTGCCCGGCATATCGAAGATCAACAAGGCCAGCATTGCCTATGCCGACAACAAGCGGCGGACAATCCTGGCCGAGATCAAGGAGGGGCGGTTCGACTATGCTGCCCACTTCCCAGAGTCGCCACGAGCAGCGATGTTCTCTGGCGTCGGCGGGCCTGGCATCAATCGCACAGTCGTCGAGGGCGTCGAGAAATGGATGGAGGTCCAGCGAGCGAAGAAAGCCACCAGCACCAGCCGGAACTACGGGCACAAGGCCAAGCATGTCGTGGACAAGTTCGGCCGGCGCAGGATCGTCGACGTGGGCAAATCAGACCTTGAGCTGTTTCAGGCGCAGTTGCTCAAGCAGGGGCTGTCGCCGAAAACGGTCAACGATATCTTTACCGTGGTCCGAGGCGTCTGGGGTGATGCCTTCGCCGATGGCATCCTCAAGATCAATCCGCTCGAACGAGTAAAGAACATCGAGCGTGATCACGGCGACGATATGGCTGACCCCTTCACCCGGGATGAGTTGGAAAAGATTCGCAAGGTGGAGACGACCCGACAGCAGGATATCACCATGATTTTGTTCGACTGCTGGGCTGGCTTATCGCTATCGGAACTGATTGCTCTGGGCTGGGATGATGTGGATTTCGCGGCGGGAGTCGTGAAAGTTCGGCGTGCCAGGGTCGAGAGCGAGTACAAGGTGCCGAAGGAGAAGGTGCGGGCGCGATCGGTCGAACTGATCACTCCTGCTCTGGAGCAGCTGCGCAAGCAGTTCCACGTTACCGGAAACTTGCCGCCGGTACCAGTTGAGGTTGTTCAACGCGACAACGTGACCATCAAGAAGGAGTCGGTGCGGTTCATATTCCGCAATGGAGCAAGCGGTGAGCCTTGGCATGCCTCCAGCGTGTTGCGCTGGTTTACCGGGCATTTAAAGCGAGCCGGCGTTCGCCATCGCGGCCCAAACCAATGTCGGCATACATTCGCCAGCCAAGCGCTATCGAGCTATGTCCCTGTCGAGTGGGTAGCCCGCCAGCTTGGCCACACCGACACAACGATGGTGAAGAAACACTACGGTCGCTGGATACCCTCTGACACTAAGAGCATGGCCAGCATGGTTTCGCAAATGATGGGGTTCGAAGCAGGCCAGGGCGGCCTATAACGGCGTGGAGAGGGCCGTTTTTGTCCTAATTTTGTCCTAAACCGCTCCGCTAAAAACGAAAAACCCCTGAAATCTTCAATAGACTCAGGGGCTTAGCGATTCTGCTATATGGCGGTGGAGGAGGGATTCGAACCCTCGATACGGTTTCCCGTATACACACTTTCCAGGCGTGCTCCTTCAACCGCTCGGACACCCCACCGGATAATCTTCGGACCTTCTTGCCCGTCGACGGCGCGCAATTTATCCGAACGACAGCCAGAAAGCAAAGCTTTTTTCAAAAAATTCATGCGTTTAGCCCGAGGAGCCAATCCGCAACCAGCGCCCGCCATGACGAAGCGGCGTCATCATTGGCCAAGCCAGCGCTAGAGAAACGAAGAGGCTGCTGAAGAACAGTTGCAGCACGCCCCAAGGGTTGTGGCTCACCGGAGCCAGTGCCAAGCCAATCAAAGCCACAAGCGCCAGACCGGCCAGGCAGGCCCCGGTAGACGCGCTGGAAAGTTTGCACCGAGTCATCGGCGTGCCTCCTTTCGCTCAGGAATACCCCACCGTACTGCGAGGGCAACAGCACAGCCAATCGCTTCTGCCAAAAATTCAATGCACCGCACATTAACGGGGCGAAATCGAATCCCTTTGAGTGGCGATGCACATGGCCCTCTCGATCCCACGCGCTTCAAGGGTATTTGGACAGACGGCAATAACCGGGAATTACTTCGAAAAGCGCTCTAATGCAACGAGCAAGGTCGTATCGAAGACCGGCTATAACTGCCAAATGATATAAAAAATAGAAAGCTCACGAAAAAGATTTCTAAATATCCGTGCGAAATCGCTTAGAGTTTTCTAGACGCCAGCACATCTTTCGAAGCCTGAAGATGCTTCTGGCGCGAAACATGCAGCATAAAAAATGACCCATGTCATACCAAGAACAAGAAAGGCAGAGCATGTTCAGACCTCCGCAAAAAATCAGGCAAGTCGGCCTCGTCGTTTTTGCCATCATGATGCTTCTGATCCTACCCAACCTGGGGCACCTGATGGGCTAGCTGCATTGCGTGGGACATTGCATTGCGTGGGACATCCCTGGATGTCAGAGCACGGTCGACAGCCGCCACCACGCCAGCAGCAGCGGAAGAAAACCGAACGCCAGAAAGGTCGAGCACAGCACCAGGCTCGCCACCTGCTCCGGAGATCGTCCAGCCCGTACGGCGAACAGGTAGTTGAGTACCGCCACCGGCATGGCCGACTGCATGATCAGCACTCCCTGTGCCAAGGGCGACAGCCCCAGTGCCAGACCGACCCCCCAGGCCACGCCAGCCCCGCAGAGAAGCCGCAGCGCGCCGAGCAGCATGCCTTGGCCAAGCTGTCGGGTGCGGATGCTCGCCAGTGACACGCCGAGCGTGACCAGCATCAGCGGAATGGTCATGCCACCGAGCAGTTGCACGGTATTGCCCAGCCAGCGCGGCAGCTCGAGGTCGAGCAGCAGGATCGGCAGGGCCAGTCCGAGACTGATGATAATCGGGTTGATCAACAGTTTTCTGAAGGAATGCTCGGCCCCGGAGAGCATCATGCCCACCGTGAAATGCCCTACCGAAAGCACCAGAAAAAAGGCCACTGCCAGTGCCAGCCCCTCCTCGCCGAAGGCGTAGAGGCTGATCGGCAAGCCCATGTTGCCGGAGTTGGGGAACAGGTAGGCGGGCACCAGTACCTTCCAGTCGTAGTGCAGCAGTCTACTGAGCGACAGGCCGACCAGCCCCATGCAGCAGGTCACCGCCACGCAGGCGGCAGCCATCTGGCCGAAGGCCCGCGGATCGATTTCCGAGTTGCTCAGGGTGGACAGCACCAGACAGGGCGTGCCGATGTTGAGGATCAGGCGGGTGACGAAGTCGGTGGGATAGACATGGCCAAAGCGCACCCAGCAGTAACCGACTCCAGCCACGATGAAAATGGGCGCCATCACGGCGAACAACTCAGCCAGCATGGGCCTTTCCTTGAGATCGACGGGAAGCCGCACATCCTAGCCCCTCTGCCAGGGCTTTGGCCAACCCGCCAGCTGTCATGCAAACGAGCGCATCTACAACCTTTAGCGAGTGGCATTCTGCAATGTGACAGTTGATTAACTCCCTAACAATCGGTTATCCATTCGCCATGGGGGCTGCGACGAACGACCGCAGCCCATGAAAGATTCGATGAAGAGCATTCCCGGCGCCGATCCGCCGGAGCATCAGCGATCTGGGCGAACCTGCCCGCCGGTTCAGGACCCGTCCCGGCAGGCGGCCAGCCCTTGAAGAGGAGGCTGCAGCATGAACGATTGGGGAGTCATTTCGGCCAGAGCAGAGTCCCGAGCGGACTCGCATCCTGCGGCAAGGCCGCTGAACAGGCGGAACGCGATGGAGCGTACCGCTGTCGCCGATCTGCAATTCATTCCGCTGTATCGGGAACTGCGCGAGAAGGTGAAAGTGCTGGCCCTGCGCGCCGAAAGCTGCATCTGCGGAGGCTCGGAGCGAAGCTTTCACCTCGATGTCGCCAAGGCGATCGATTCGGTGATGGGTTTTGCCAGTGGCCGTCCCGCCATCCTGACCAGCGAACAGCGCCGGCTGCTGGCCGATCTGCAGTCCGAGTTCAGCCGCACTTTGCGGGAAAGCCTGAACGCCGGAGAACGGCATCGTCAGGCGGTGGAGAAGGCCAAGTGGGCCGCCCTCGACTTCCTCGAACGCGCCGGTCGCCCCCTGGCCATGGATCCGGTAGCGGCATAAGCCCCGCCCGGCCGCCGGCAGATCCTCCCCGGGCTACAGGCAGGGACTCCCCACTCGGGCAAGGACGCCCCACCATCCCACTGACAGACATCGCACCGGCGCTCACCATAGCGCAACCCGCTGGAGTCCTCGCCATCGACACCTGCCTTTCCTCCCCCTCCCCCCTCACGGCTTACCACCGGGCTATCGAGAGAGACGGCTTTCAGCCGGACGAAGCCCAGCGCCAGGCGGCCCTGCTACTGGAGGATTGTCACCAGGCCCTGCACCGGACGGGATGCCGACAGCCGGTGGCCGGCGTCTATCTCTGGGGGCCGGTCGGGCGCGGCAAGACCTGGCTGATGGACTGCTTTCATCGCAGCCTGCGCGTACCTGCCCGGCGCCAGCACTTCCACCACTTCATGCGCTGGGTACACCGGCGGCTGTTCCAACTGACCGGCTCTGCCGATCCCCTGCGCCTGCTGGCCAGGGAGCTGGCCGGAGAGCTGCGGGTGCTGTGCTTCGACGAGCTGTTCGTCAGCGACATCGGCGATGCCATGCTGCTGGGCCCGCTGCTGCAGGCAGTGTTCGAGGAGGGCGTGGTCGTGGTCGCCACTTCCAACCAGCCGCCATCGCAGCTGTATGCCGACGGATTCAACCGCCAGCGCTTTCTGCCGGCCATCGCCGCCATCGAAAGGCACATGCAGACGGCATCCGTGGATGGTGACCAGGACCACCGCCTGCATCCCGGCGCGCGCCAGCAGCGCTACTGGGTCGCCTGTCCGGGCCAGGCGAGCGCTCTCGGCGAAGTCTTTGCACGACTCAACCGGGGCATGCCGACTGCCAGCACTCCCGTCCAGCTGGAGCACCGCAACCTGTCCGTGGTGCGCCATGGCGCGGCGGCGGTCTGGTGCACCTATGCCGAGCTCTGTGAACAACCCTTCTCCGCCTTCGACTTCATCGCCCTGTGTGACCGTTTCCCGGCCATTCTGCTGGGTGCCGTGCCAAACCTGGGCGGCCGCCAGCGCGAGGCCCGCATCGCCCGCGGAACCGAGGACGGGGTCGAGCGGGTGGTGACTGGCGATCGCCAACTGCCGGCGCTCTCCGTGCACGACGATGGGGTGCGGCGCTTCATCGCCCTGGTGGATGAGTGCTACGACCGCCGAATACCGCTCTACCTGGAGGCCGCAGTGGCCCTGGAAGCGCTCTATACCGAGGGCTACCTGTCCTTCCCGTTTCGCCGCACCCTGAGCCGTCTGCAGGAGATGCAGCTGCAACGCTTCGGCAGTTAGGGCCTGTCAACACTACTCCACCCAGCACACATGGCACACCGTGACAGGCAAGCCATGGGTCGCAGCATAGTCGAGCCAGCGGCGCTGATTGTCCTGCAGGCGATCGCCAGGCCCCTTCACCTCGATCATCCGGTAGCGCCGTTCGGCCGGCCAGAACTGGATGAGGTCCGGCAGTCCCGAGCGATTCGCCGGGATGTCGCGCAGGATGCGCTCGAAGAACAGCCGCAGGTGCGCTCCGGGGATACAGCTCAGGGCCCGGGCCAGCAAGGCCTCGTCGAGCAGCTCCCAGGCAACGAAGGGCGATTGCAGGCCGCGCTTCTCCCGGAAGGTGCGGCGGATTGCCTGGACATGCTCGTCACGATCCAGAAGCCCCAGACACTGGCCGAACAGGTCGGCACGGCGTACCTGGAAATCCGCCCGACCGAGATCGGCGGGGGCGGAGTGAAACGGATGGAAGAAGGCGCCAGGCAGCGAAGCGAAGATCGCCTCCCAGCAGAGCAGGCCGAACAGCGAACCGATCAACGCGTTCTCCACATAATGCACGGGCGCCTCCGGCCGGCTCAATTGCCCGAGCACGGCCTGCTCGACTGGACCCTCCGACCTCGGCAGGAGCAGATCGAGCCGTTCGAACGCGGCAGCCTTTCGGCACGGCAGCGCCTCCAGCCCGAGCGTACGGCGCAGTCGCGGCAGGATACGCTCCAGTTGCTGGCCTTCCTCCTCGCTTTCCGGTGCAGCGGCGGCGGACATTGCCAGCTCGAGTGCCGCCTCCGGCTGTCCGCAGCGCTCCAGCACCCGGATCGCCCTCTCCCGCGCACCGGGATGGGGATTGCCGGCATGCAGGCGCAGCGCATCGGACAGCCTCCCCTCGCGCTCGAGCTGCTGGGCGAGCTGCAACAGCAGTTGGCCGCGTCGGCTCTCCAGCCAGATGCTGGCGTAAGGGACAATCGGCATGTCGGCGAGCACGCCACTGGCCGTCACACCAGCCTCGAAGCGCTCGCGGCAGAGATGCAGGTGCAGATAGGCATCCACTTCGTCACGACTGTGAAACGCTCTCGACTCCCGGGAAAGATCCACCCGCTCGTAACGGTGGACACCCAGGTCGGCGAGGACGAACTCGCTCCAGTCCTGCCTGAGGTTGCCGAAGAACATCAGGCGCAGCCGCTCGCACACCCCATCGACACGCAGCTGCAATACCCGCTCGTCCAGTTGCGGGCACCAGTCGGCCAGACAGCGTGCCTCTTCATGAGCCGGGTGCAGCCGCGCCAGCAATGCTGTCTTGGTCAGGCCGGCCGGAAGTCCGAAGGCCTGAGCGATCTCTTGCTTGGTCAAAAGATCGAACAGCTCCTCGAGCGCAAGCCGGGGAGCATGGTCGACCCAGCCCAGTTCGATCAGCGGTGCGGCCGCCTGCAGAGGACAGCCGATTTCCCCATAACGCAGCTTGCCCGTGCGAAACAGCGAGCCCTTGCGCATCGCCATGCGCACCAGCAGGGCACGCGAAGCTCTGGGCAGCAGCGGAAAGCGTTCGAGGAAGGCCTTTTCGGTCGCATCGAGCAGATCGCCGTGACAGGCGCCGACCCAATCGAGGACCTGCTGGAAGTTCGCCAGATAATAGAAAGGGTCGACGAGAGACCGGGGCAAGGTGAGACGGGCGTCAGCCATGCGCTTTGAATGACTCCGGGATTCCTGTATCTATCCAGCCACCAGGCTCGCTGGCAAGAGGCCGGTATCACTCCGGCTTCCGCGTCCTGCTTGCCGATGATGAGAAGAATGCGCCTCCCCTGGACCGGCCACCACTTCAAGGATGCTCCCATGCGCCGCTCAACCACCCTTGCCTTCCTGCTGCTCGCCAGCCTGCCGCTTGCCGCCGCCGAACTGACCCTCGAACTGCCCGCAGGCTCGCGCCGCTGGTCCAGCGCCGAGCTGCTCGCCCATCCGCAGACACGCAGCCTGCCGATTCCCGGCGATCCGGCCTACCGGCGGGAGATGCATTATCGCGCACTGCCCTTGGCCGTGCTGCTCGAGGGCGTGCTTCCCGGCGATCACTTGCAGGCCCTGGCGCTGGATGGCTTTGCCGCCGAACTGCCCGCAGCTCCCCTGTTGCGCGAGGACGGCGCACGCGCCTGGCTGGCCATCGAGGACCCTGCCGCTCCCTGGCCGGCGCTGGCTGGACACAAGGCCAGCGCCGGCCCCTTCTATCTGGTCTGGAGCAATCCCCAGGCGGGCGACATAGGCCCCGAGCAGTGGCCTTTCCAGATCGCCCGGATTCGCCTGCTCGCCTCAGTCGCCGAGCGCTTCCCTGCACTGCTGCCGGCCGCCGACGCCAAGGCCGCCATCCAGGCCGGCTTCGCGCTGTTCCAGAAACACTGCCTGGCCTGCCACCGCCTGAATGGCCAGGGCGACGCCCGGTTCGGGCCGGATCTGAACCTGCCGTACAACCCCACCGAGTATTTCCACGAGGCATTCCTGCGTCGTTACATTCGCGATCCGCAGGCTTTGCGCCATTGGCCGCAGGGACGGATGCCGGGCTTTTCCGCGGAGGCTCTCGCCGAACAGGAGCTGGATCACTTGCTCGCCTATCTGCGCCACATGGCCGGGCGCAAGGCCGTGCTCCCTTGAGTGGATGGACTGGTACCGGGAAGCATCGAGCGAAACTGAAGCGCCGGCCGGAAACCGGCCGGAGCGAAGGACCTAAAGGCCCAGATGGGCGGCCTCCTGGGTAACCCCCCAGCCATCAAGCACGCCGCCCAACGGCAGCACTACGGACTCGAGGTCATGCTCGAAGGTGTCGATGCCGGCATAGGTGGCGTACATCACCTTGCTCACCTGCAGGTGCCAGGCACCATCGTCGCGGGCGGATACCTCCGTCCTCAGGGACTCGCCACGAAAATTTCTGGCCGCCATGCGGGCCCGCTCCTCGTCGGGAAAGATGGCGTAGAAATCGATGGGGTGAATACGGGTAAAGTCGAACCCGCCCTCCTTCATGCGGCGCAGTACGATGCCGCTGACATCATCCGGGAAGGTGTTGTTGCTCATGAAACGACCCCCTCTCAATGATGAATCGGTTGATGAATGTTATTGCGGGGGAAAACTGCTCAGGGACACGGAAAGCGCATCCGCTGTCCATGCCCTGGAAAGACACGGCAGCGGGAAACCACTGCCGTTTCATCAGAATAGCCTCATCCCGACTGCCAGCGAAGCTTTCCAACAGATTTTGCCAGCAGAACGATATCAGCAGTTGCCGGGCTTGCCGATGGCCTGCAGCACGTACTGCGGCAGGGCGAAGGCGCCCTGGTGGATTTCCGGGTTGTAGTAGCGAGTCACGATGCCGCTGCCGACGAAACGCTGGCGCAGGATGTCCAGCGGCACGCGACGCGAGGCGCTGTCGCAGGCCCCCCAGGCAAAGGTCATGGCGCCGCCGATATAGGTCGGCACCGCAGCCTGGTAGAAGTGCCAGTCGGCGAACAGGCCGTTCATCCGCTGCGCGGTGGTCTGCACCTCGCCCAGTTGCATGAAGGGCGTGCCGTTCTGGGTGACCAGGATGCCGCCATCGTTCAGGCAGCGCCGGCAGGCCTGGTAGAAGTTCTCGGAAAACAGCACCTCGCCCGGCCCGATGGGGTCGGTGGAGTCGGAGATGATGACGTCGAACTTGTCCTCGGTAGTGGCGACGAAACGCATGCCGTCGTCGATCACCAGGTTCAGGCGCGGGTCCTCGAAGGCGCCCCGGGAATGGTTGGGCAGGAACTCCTTGCACATCTCCACCACGGTGGCATCGATCTCGACCATGGTGATCTGCTCGACGCTCCGATGCCGGCACACCTCGCGCAGGATGCCGCCATCGCCGCCGCCGATGATCAGCACGCGCCGCGCCGCGCCATGGGCGAGAATCGGCACATGGGTGAGCATCTCGTGGTAGATGAACTCGTCGGCCTCGGTGGTTTGGATCACCCCGTCCAGGGCCATCACCCGGCCCATGCGGGCGTTCTCGAAAATCACCAGGTGCTGATGCTCGGTGCGCACTTCATGGAGCAGCCTGTCCATGCGAAAACGCTGGCCGTAGCCCTCGTAGAGAGTTTCCTGATAGTCGCCCATGGCTCGCTTTCCCCCTGAAGCTGGCTGATTCGAACGCGGCTGTCCGGCTCTTCCGACCAGGCCCGCACGCAAAGGGGCGCATTTTACGTTGATCGGGATGACAGTTGAAACCTTGCCGCTCCGCAGCCGAACGGAGCGAACGCTCCTGGAGATCCGTAGCCCTACAGCATTTCCCGCCCAAAGGCCTGCGTGCGAAACCCCGTCATGTATCCTAGCGAGCGATCGGCATCGGCGAAGCCGCCGAGCATCCGGCAACCTACTGCCGGTCGAAAAGACCGCTGCGCTCAGGGCGGTGGAATCCGCGCCAGCACCCTGGCCGGCACCGTCAGAGGCAGCGCCAGGATCAGCCCCTCGCCGGAGACGGGATAGACACCGCTCAGCGCCGTGATGTTGACCTGATGCGACACCAGCACCAGCGGAGCGCCGCGCGGCAGCGCGTTGATCGCCTCGCACAGCGCGCGGGTCTGCCATTCGGCGCCCTCGACGTTCTCGAAGAAGGAATCCAGTGCCGGAAGTGGCTGGACGGCTCCCAGCCGCATCTCCCGGGCGGTATCCAGCGCGCGGCACCAGCGGCTGCTGTAAAGCCGCGGCCGCTCGATCCACTGCCGGCGCAGCAGTTCGCCCCAGCGCCTGGCCTCCTGGCGTCCGCGCTCGTCGAGGTTTCTCTGGCTGCGGCAATCGTCGAGCACGAAGCCGGGCGGGTCACCGAGACCGGGGGCAGTGGCATGCCGCAGAAGAAGCAACGCGCGCCCATCGCGCAAGGCATCCCAGGCGGAATCGGCAACGACATGCAGCGAACCGCCCAGCAGCAACGCCATGACTCACAGCAGCCCCATGCCGGCTCGCATGCGACAGCCTGGCCTCCGAACAGGGCTCAGAAAGGGCAACCCCGGCAGGAGCGCGGGCCGCTCGGCCACAGGCGGACCGGCGCCACCGCCGGCTCAGCGCAGATCGATATTGGAGCTGGCGCTGCGCGGCCCCATAAATACCCAGATGATCAGACCGAGGACCGGTAGAACGGCAATCAGCAACACCCAGAGCACTTTCTTGGTGGTTTCCGTCCGGCTGCGCACGACGTGGACGATGGCCCAGATATCCAACACCAGGATGATCAGACTCAAGAGGCCGCGAAGAATATCCATCGGATGCACTCCTTATCCAGGATCAGATATCTAGTTAGGATGGCGCAGCCGGGCGATGGTTCAGCAACCTCTCAGCAGGCCGCCGGCTCGATCGCCGCAAAGCTGGCCACGGTCGGATGTCCAGCCAGCCCCCCTCCCTCGCGCGCCAGACCGCAGGTGCGCATGCCGGCCTCGCGGGCGGCGTCGAGCTCCTGCACCACGTCAGAAAGAAACAGGATCTCTGCCGGCGCACGGCCGATGGCTTTGGCGATGCGCGCATAGGAAGCCGCCTCGCGCTTGGGCCCGCTGGTGGTGTCGAAGTAGCCGGAGAACAGCGGCGACAGGTCGCCGGCTTCCGAGCAGCCGAAGATCAGGCGCTGCGCCTGGATCGAGCCGGAGGAATAGACGTAGAGCTCGTATCCCTTGCGCTTCCAGCGCTGCAGCGCATCCACTGCATCCGGATAGACATGCCCCTTGAGTTCGCCGGCGCGATAGCCCTGCTCCCAGACCATGCCCTGCAGGGCCTTGAGCGGCGTGGCCTTGCGGTCCTCGGCGATCCAGCCGAGCAGGACCCCGATGATCCGTTCGATATCGGCGTCCGCTTCGCCGCTCTCGGCACGCACGGCTTCGAGCTGGGTGGCGACCTCCGCCTCGGTGGCATGCTGGCGGACGAACGCCGGCAGATGTTCGCGGGCATAGGGGAACAGCACGTCGAAGACGAAGCTGACCGCACTGGTGGTGCCTTCGATGTCGGTGAGGATGGCGCGAATCGGCATGTCAGTCTTCCAGCTCGGGAAAACGGTGGGAGATGGAATCGCCGGTGAACTGGGCGACCCAGCCTTCCGGGTTGTTGAACAGCCGGATGCAGACGAAATGCGGATGCTCGCCCATGTCGAACCAGTGGCGCGTGCCGGCAGGCACCGAAATCAGGTCGTTGCGCTCGCAGAGCACGGCATATACCTCGTTGTCGACATGCAGCGAGAACAGCCCGCGCCCGGCGACGAAGAAACGCACCTCGTCTTCGCCATGGGTGTGCTCGTCGAGAAACTTGGCGCGCAGCTGGTCCTTCTGCGGATGCCTGTCGTTCAGGCTGACGACGTCGACGGCGACGTAGCCGCCCTCGGCCTTCAGCCGTTCGATCTGCATACGGTAGGCCGCGAGCACCTCCTCCTGGCTGGCGCCGGGAGCGATCGGCGCCTCGGCCTGCCAGCGCTCGAAGCGCACGCCGATCCTGGCCAGGGTGGCGGCGATGTCCTCGCCATGATTGAGGATCTTGTAGGGCTGGGCGGGATGGTCGTCGCGATAGACGCTCAGGGAACTCATGGGCAGATCTCCTTGTTCGTAGGGGCCGCGGGTCGCCTCGGCGGCCTTTCGGCTCAGCGGCCCTGCAGGGCGCGCATTTGCAGTTCGCAGTCGAAGAGAAACTCGAAGGCCTCCACCTGGCGCAGCGCGTCGCTCATGGTGGCGCCCCAGGTATAGAGACCATGGCCGCGGATCAGGTAGCCGACACAGTCGGAATGCTCGTCCAGCCAGGGCTGTACCCGGCTGGCCAGGCGGGCGATGTCCTGGTCGTTGTCGAAGATCGGCACGCAGACCTGGCACTCATGGGTGGTGATGCCGGCGAAGGCCTTCTGCAGCTCGTAGTCGGCGAACACCAGGGAGTCGCTCAGGGTCAGCCGGGAGAGCACGGTGGCGTTCACCGAATGGGTGTGCAGCACCGCACCGATCTCTGCCTTCCAGTTATACAGCTGGGTGTGCAGCAGGGTTTCGGCCGAAGGTTTCTTGCCCGGCTCGAGGCTGTTGCCGGCCATGTCGGTGGCCAGCACATCGTCCTCGCCGAGCTGGCCCTTGTGCCTGCCGGAAACGGTGAGCAGCGCCTCGCGGGGCGACAGCCGCACCGAGTAGTTGCTGCTGGTCGCCGGCGACCAGCCGCGGCCGTACAGGAAGCGTCCAGCCTCGATGATCTGCTGGGCAAGTTGTGCACGGGTCAGGCTCATGGCCTCTCCTCTCTTAAACAGGTGGCGATGATGATGGCGGCGGCCAGCGCCGCCAGACTGGCCAGGGCGAAGGTCCAGGCCGGGCCGAGGCTCGTCCAGCTGTAGCCGGAATACAGCGCCCCCAGGGCACCGCCGACGCCGGACAGGGTCGCATACAGGGCCTGACCCTGTCCCTGCTGGCGGACGCCGAAACTGCGCTGCACGAAGTGGATGGCCGAGGCATGGAAGCAGCCGAAGGTCGCCGCGTGCATCACCTGCGCCAGCAGCAAGACGAGTAGATGGTCGGCCAGATTGCCCAGCAGCAGCCAGCGCAGTGCGGCCAGCAGGAAACTGGCCATGAGCAGCTGGCGCAGGGAGAAACGCCGCAGCAGCCCGGCCATCGCCAGGAATAGCAGGATCTCCGCCAGCACGCCGAGGGCCCAGAGCAGGCCGATCAGCCCGCGACCGTAGCCCAGGGCCTCCAGATGGATACTGAGGAAGGTGTAATAGGGACCATGGCTCAGCTGCATCAGCGCCACACCGGCATAGAAGGCCAGCACTCCGGGACGACGCAACTGGGCCAGGAAGCCGCCCTGCACCTCCAGGCCGGCCCGTGGCTCCGGCTGGGCATTGGGCACCCAGAAGCTGCCGAGGACGATTCCCCCCATGATCAGCACGATCACCCAGGGGAAGACGCCCAGACCGAGCCGCTCGAACAGTTGGCCGAGCCCGACCACCGCGGCGATGAAGCCGATGCTGCCCCACAGGCGCAACTGGCTGTAGCGCGCCGACTGCTCGCGCAGGTGAGCCAGGGTAATCACCTCGAACTGCGGCAGCACGGCATGCCAGAAGAAGGCGTGCAGAGCCATCACCAGCACCAGCCAGGCATAGCTCTGGCCGACGAAGATCAGCGCGAAGGAGCCCAGGGTGCAGACCGCACCGAGCCGCACGATGGCCAGCCGCCGACCGCTCATGTCGCCCAGCCAGCCCCACAGATTCGGCGCCAGACAGCGCATCAGCATGGGGATGGCCAGCAATTCGCCAATGCGGGCGGCCGAAAAACCCAGATGGTCGAAATAAAGCGAGAAGAACGGCGCCGTCGCACCGAGCAGGGCGAAATAGAAGAAATAGAAACCGGAAAGGCGCCAGTAGGGCAAGGCGGGCAACATGACTAGTAGGACGCGAGCCGGGTCGAGGTTCCGGACGACAGCCAGCGCGCCGGCTGTCGGGAATCGTGGTGTCTCGACCGGCCTGCGCTCCGGCTCACAGTTGCGACAGCACCGGAGTGCTCACCTGCACACCGGCATTCTGTGCCCGGTGGCGCAGCAGGTGATCCATCAGTACCAGAGCCATCATGGCTTCGGCGATCGGTGTGGCACGGATGCCGACACAGGGATCGTGACGTCCCTTGGTGATCACCTCGACCGGATTGCCGTGAATATCGATGGAGCGGCCCGGAGTGGTGATGCTGGAGGTCGGCTTGAGAGCCAGATGGGCGACGATCGGCTGTCCCGAGGAGATCCCGCCAAGAATGCCGCCGGCATTGTTGGAGAGGAAGCCATCCGGGGTCAGCTCGTCGCGGTGCTCGGTGCCGCGCTGGGCAATGCTGGCGAAGCCGGCGCCGATCTCCACACCCTTGACCGCATTGATACTCATCAGCGCGTGGGCCAGCTCGGCATCCAAGCGGTCGAAGATCGGCTCGCCGAGCCCCGGCGGCACGCCTTCGGCGATCACGGTGATCCTGGCTCCGACCGAATCCTGGTCGCGACGCAGCTGGTCCATGTAGGCCTCCAGTTCGGACACCTTGTCCGGATCGGCGCTGAAGAAAGCATTCTGCTCCACCGACGCCCAGCTCCTGAAGGGGATCTCGATCGGACCGAGCTGGCTCATGTAGCCGCGCACGACCACGCCCTGGGTCGCCAGATACTTCTTGGCGATGGCTCCGGCCGCCACGCGCATGGCGGTCTCGCGCGCCGAGCTGCGACCGCCGCCGCGATAGTCGCGGATGCCGTACTTGTGGTGGTAGGTGTAGTCGGCATGGGCCGGACGGAAGAGGTCCTTGATCGCCGAATAGTCCTTGGATTTCTGATCCGTGTTGCGGATCAACAGACCGATCGGACAGCCGGTGGTCCTGCCCTCGAACACCCCAGAGAGGATCTCCACTGCATCGTCTTCCTGACGCTGGGTCGTGTGGCGACTGGTGCCCGGCTTGCGCCGGTCGAGGTCGCGCTGCAGGTCGGCGGCCGACAATTCCAGCCCGGACGGACAGCCGTCGACGATAGCGACCAGAGCCGGGCCGTGGCTCTCGCCAGCCGTGGTGACAGTGAACAGCTTGCCGTAGGTATTGCCGGACATGCAGGGCTCCGCGAACAATCAGCCAGATCGAAGGTGTGCGAGTATACCTAGGGGACCCTGCCAGTTCATCCTCCGCCCCGCGCCAGCCGGCGCGCCGCCATGGCTGTCCACGATGTTGCGAATACTTCTGCTGCTTCTGCTCCTGGTGACGGGCTCCGCCCATGCCTGGACCATCCTGCACCAGCCCATCGAGCTGGCGACTTCGAGTGGAGTGCTGTACGGATCGCTGCTGCTGCCGCAAAGCGACAATTCTGTACCCGTGGCCCTGCTGATCGCCGGCTCCGGCCCCACCGATCGCAATGGCAACAATCCGGCCGGCCGCAACGACAGTCTCAAGCGCCTGGCCGAGGCCCTGGCCAGACGCGGCATCGCCAGCGTGCGCTACGACAAGCGCGGCGTCGCCGCCAGCCTGGCCGCCGCACCGGACGAGCGGATGCTGAGCGTGGAAGGCTACGTTGCCGATGCTGCCGCCTGGGGGCAGAAGCTGGGCGCCGACCCGCGCTTTTCTCGGCTGGTGCTGATCGGTCACAGCGAGGGCGCACTGATCGCCAGCCTGGCCGCCGAACAGGCCGGTGCCGACGCCTTGGTCTCCATTGCTGGCAGCGGCCGCCCGATCGATCAGGTACTGCTGGAGCAACTCAGCACACGCCTGCCGCCCCCCCTGCTGGCCTTCAGCGCGGCGCTGATCGAGGAGCTCAAGGCGGGACGCACCCACGAGCGGATTCCCGAGCCGCTCGAGGTGCTGTTTCGCCCGAGCGTGCAACCCTACCTGATCTCGCTGTTTCGCCAGGATCCAGCCGCAGCCTTTGCTCGGCTGCGCATTCCGGCACTGATCGTCCAGGGGCGCCACGATATCCAGGTCGGCATGCAGGACGCCGAAGCCCTGAAGGCCGCCAAGCCCGACGCCGAACTGCTGGCGATCGACGGCATGAATCACGTGTTGCGCATCGTCCCGGCGGACGTACAGCTTCAGCTGCCCTCCTACGACAATCCGGAACTGCCACTGGCCCGCACCCTGGAGCAGGCGGTCGGCGACTTCATCCTGCGGAACGAGCCGCCTCGATAAACCTGTTCGGACAAAAGGGGGTCAGGCCCGAAGCCGTGAGCGGAACAGATCCTGATACTCGCGGCACTGGGCGGCGCTCAGCAGAAAGACGCCATGTCCGCCCCGAGTGAACTCCAGCCAGGTAAAATCCACCTCTGGATAGAGCGCCTCCACATGCACCTGGCTGTTCCCCACTTCGACGACCAGCACGCCCCGCTCGGTCAGATGGTCGGCCGCCTCCGCCAGCATGCGCCGAACCAGGTCCAGGCCGTCTTCGCCGCAGGCCAGCCCCATGGCCGGCTCATGGTGGTACTCCTCCGGCATGTCGGCAAAATCCTCGGCGTCCACATAGGGCGGATTGGAGACGATCAAGTCGAAGCGCTGCCCTGGCAGTCCTACGAAACCATCGCCCTGCACGGTATAGACGCGCTCGTCCAGGCCATGGCGCTCGATGTTCCGGTTGGCCACCTCGAGCGCGTCGAAAGACAGATCGGCCAGCACCACTTCGGCCTCGGGAAACTCATAGGCACAGGCGATGCCAATGCAGCCGGAGCCGGTACAGAGGTCGAGAATCCGCATCGGCTCGTGTAGCAGCCAGGGAGCGAAGCGTTGGCCAATCAGCTCGGCAATGGGCGAGCGCGGCACCAGCACCCGCTCGTCGACCAGAAAGGGCAACCCGCAGAACCAGGCCTCGCCGAGCAGATAGGCGGCCGGGATACGTTCCTCGATGCGGCGCTGGAGTAGAGCCCCCAGATGCATGCATTCGTCCTCTTCGAGACGACAGTCCAGATAGCCGTCGGCCATCTCCCAAGGCAGGTGCAAGGCACCGAGCACCAGTTGGCGTGCCTCGTCCCAGGCGTTGTCGGTACCGTGACCAAAGTACAGGCCCTCGGCATGAAAACGGCTGACCGCCCAGCGAATGTAATCGCGCAGGGTGCGCAGGCGGGTCGGAATGGCTGCCATGGGGATCTCCAGACCAAAAAGCGGGCATTTTAACAGGCAGCAAGGATCTCATGCCGGAAACAGACCATGCCTGTATGGCAATTCGAACGCCTGGCAGGTTACTTCCGGGTCAGAAGACCGGCATGCAATGAAACCTATCAGGCTGGTTGCAAAGCGCATGAGGTACCGCGATGAACGCATCCATGGCGAAGAGCAACCAGCTTGCAGCCTCTGCCATTGCCGGCCCGATCGACATCCCCAAGCCCCGCGATCACTCCGCTTCATAAACTTAAAGGTGATATTTGTTCACTTCTGCGGGCAGGAAGGAGACAATCTGCGCCGTTTTTCCATGGAGGAGCCACCATGCCCCAACCACAAACCGTGATGCAGATCACAGGCCGCAGCTTTGCACCGACCCACTTAAAGAATGCCACCCTGCTCGTCATCGATGCGCAGGAGGAGTATCGCAGTGGCATCCTGCGCCTGCCCGGGCTCGAGTCTGCGATTGCGGAAATCGCCAGCCTGCTGGCTGCCGCTCGTGCCGCGGGCACTCCGGTGGTGCATGTGAAACACCTCGGCATTCCCGGGGGCTTTCTCGATCCGCAGGGTACGCGTGGCCAGCTCATTCCGGAAGTCGCGCCGCTGCCGGGAGAAATCGTCGTGGAGAAGCGCCTGCCGAACGCCTTCTCCGGCACCAACCTGCATGACCAGTTGCAGGCGATCGGCCGTCTGGACCTGATCGTCTGTGGCTTCATGACCCATTCCAGCGTCAGCAGCACCGTGCGTGCAACCAAGGATTATGGATATCGCTGTACCCTGGTGGACCGCGCCTGTGCTACCCGCGACCTGCCGAGCCCGAATGGCACCATCAGTGCGGAGCAGGTCCACCGCATCGAGATCGCCAGCCTCGCCGACAACTTCGCGGCTGTAGTACCCGATGCAAAGGCGTTGCTCTAGCTCAGCCAGAACGCAGCGCTGCTAAAAGATATTCGATGCTCGGCGACAGACTGCACTGCCGGTTGCCGAGCCGGACCTGGGCCAAGACCTCAATGGGAGGAATCTCAATGAAGTCGCCTGACGAATCCAACCCCTCCAAGCCAAGCGCCAGCAGGCTGCGGATCAGCCGCTGGCATTTCGGGGCGGCGCTTGCAGCACTGGCCACGTCCTTAGGCATATTGTTCGCAATGGCTGGCATCGCCTCCCTGCTTGGCCGGGCTCCTTCTCCCGGCCCAGATATCGATGCCCCCGGCCTCCCCTTCGCCTCCGCCGCACTTCTCCTGATCCTCGGACTCCTGTTGCTGTGGACGGGCATCCGCGCCTGGCGCATCTGCCGGCGTGGGTTGCGTGCCGCACGGCATCCCGGCTCTGCCACTTTCCATCGGAAAAAGCACAAATGACGGCAGAGGGCATCCATTGGTTACACTAGAAGCCCCCCTCGCGGAGGCCAGCCCATGTCCGATGATGATTTTGCCCTGTTCCAATCTGCCGTTCACGGAGTCAAACCATTGCGCCAGGATAATCGTGCCGATACCGGCGTTCGACAGCGCGACTATCGGCAGATTGCCAACCGCCGCCAGGCAGCCATGAAACAGGTCGAGGCTCAGAAGGTCGACGGCCTGTCCGACCAGTTCGTTATCGATGTGGCTGCCGAAGACGATCTCCATTGGGCACGTGATGGCGTGCAGGAGGGTCAAATGCGCAAGCTCCGGGCCGGACAGATCGCCTTCGAGGGCAGCCTGGATCTGCATGGCATGACCGTGGAGAAAGCCCGCGAAACCCTCTGGAGCTTTCTTGCCGAAGCCCTCAAGTTGGAAGTGCGCTGCGTACGTGTCACCCATGGCAAGGCTGCTCGCCTGGATGGCAAGCGGCCCATGGTCAAGAGTCATGTCAATACCTGGCTGCGCCAGCATCCGCAGGTACTCGGTTTCACCTCCTGCCTGCCCCGCCATGGAGGCACTGGTGCCGTCTACGTCCTGCTCAAACGCACCATGCTTGAGGGACGCGACGAATAGCTGGATTCCCGCCAACGTGCTTGCAAGCCTCGTCGCCCCCCCCTAACCTGCATGCCCGTGTATTACATCAAAGAAGCTCTCGCAGGAATATCCATGTCCCTGGAACAGCAGTACACCGCGATTCTCGCCCACCTCGGCGAGGACGTTTCCCGTGAAGGCCTGATCGACACGCCCAAGCGCGCGGCCAAGGCCATGCAGTACCTCTGCCGCGGCTATCAACAGACTCTCGAGGAGGTTGTCAACGGCGCCCTGTTCAGCTCGGACAACAGCGAAATGGTGATGGTCAAGAATATCGAGCTGTATTCGCTCTGCGAGCACCACATGCTGCCGTTCATCGGCAAGGCGCACGTGGCCTATCTTCCCAACGGCAAGGTTCTAGGCTTGTCCAAGGTCGCCCGAATCGTGGACATGTATGCACGACGCCTGCAGATCCAGGAGAATCTCACTCGCCAGATCGCCGAAGCGGTGGAGCAGGTTACGGAAGCCTCGGGCGTCGGGGTGGTGATCGAGGCGCAACACATGTGCATGATGATGCGTGGAGTGGAAAAGCAAAACTCCACCATGGTCACTTCGGTCATGCTTGGTCACTTCCGCAGCAATGCGGCCACGCGCAGCGAATTTCTCAGTTTGATCAAGTGAAACAGCGAGTATGCCCTGGTCCGGCAGCGGCCGGGGCGTACTCTTGATGGGAAGGTGCCCAAGCACAGTTTGCCGCCCCTCAGGCGCCATCCTCGTCCGCGGCCGGCCAGACAGCCGCAGTTTGGGCTACCATATGGGCCCCGTTACACAACGAGATATACGCATGTCAGCCAATGGCCGGAACGATGTTCGTCTGATCAAGAAGTACCCAAACCGCCGTTTGTATGACACCCGCACCAGCAGTCATATCACGCTTGCCGATATTCGCCAGTTAGTGCTCACCGAAGAGCCCTTCCAGGTCGTCGATGCGAAAACCGGAGAGGACCTTACCCGCAATATCCTCTTACAAATCATCCAGGAAGCTGAAAGTGACGGCGAACCTATTTTCTCGAGCGAAATGCTCAAAGGGATCATTCGTTTCTATGGCCCCTTCCAGGGAGTACTCACCAGTTATCTGGAAAAAAGCATTCAAAGCGTTATAGACGTACAGACTCAGGCCGGAGTGCAGTCAACTCAAGCCTGGACAGACTTCATGCAGAGTCAGGCACCAATGATGCAGGACCTGATGCGCCAGTATGTCGAGCAATCCAAGAAGCTCTACCTGAACACTCAGAACATGTTCGGTATTTTCTCCGGTTTTGCCGGCAAGTCGGGTGGAAAAAAAGATGGCGATGAAGGCCAGGACTGACTTTCACCGCCGAAGGACTCAAGGAAGGTAGAAACTGTGGTGCAGCGGTCACCAATTGCCGTCAGGCAGTCTTCTTGCCGGAGGCTTGGGCAGTCGCCTGACCTGCAGCGTTGGCAGCCGCCTCGATGCCACTCGCAGTGATTTCGGATGCTTGCTTAGCTGCTCTCTGCGCGCTTTCGTAGACGTTGCCGGCCCCTTCGACGGCAGACTTGAATACGGATACGACCGGCTCGGCGCTGGCCGGGGCATTCTTGCAGATCTCTTCAACGATTTCCTGAGCCTGCTGGGTACCGATCTCAATCTGGCGCTCGGTCAACCTGGTGACCTCTGCTTGGAAACGGGAAATGAGATCGTAGGTTTGACGGCTGAAATCCACGAGACGCTCAGCCTGCTCGTTTGGCTTGAAGAAGGAGGCTTGCAGTTCCAAGAAAGCCTGCGGATCACGGACCGACATCATCTTGCGCAGGCTTTCAAAATTGTCATCAGCCGCAGCTCGTATGGTCTTGAACTGCAGCCGGGAAAGTTCTTCGGCACTCTCGAAGATCTTGCTGCTCAGTTGCTGTACGGCATCCAGATTGGATTTAGAAGCACTTTCCATTTTTTCCAGATCAAAAAATGACATGACGGTATCTCCTGCATAGTGACGGCCGGACCGGCCTGGCGCGCCGCTGCTGATAACTTCTTGGACTCAACGGGCAGAGCCATTGTTGCGCCGCAAAACAATTTCTGCAAGCATTTTTTGCATCGCAAAAAAATCTTGCAGCTCTTGGTTGAGCTGCCTGGAAGGCCAGGCTTTCTGTGCTAGATTAACTCTAAAGCCCATTAGAGCCCCCTTGCCACGGTGCGCTAAACATCATGAGAGCAGCTCTGCCAAAGCTTATTTTTTTGCATCGCACAATAACAACCCTGCACAGCGCGACTGCCCCCCCGGGCTTACAGGCTTGGTGCTTTACCCCCCAAATCAGCTATCCGTATGCAGCAACAGCATGGCCTTTTGGAGTATCTGCTCGGAGAAAGCTCCTATGAGCCCGGTACTGGCCTGGAGTCATGCCGAACCAACGCGAACATGCACGGAAGAAGCTGCTCTGCTCATGGAACCCCAGACGATAGGCAACCTCCTGCAGGCTGAAATGCGAATGCCGCAGGTACAGGTGGGCCTGCTCGCGCCGAGTCTCGTTCAAAAGGTCCTTGTACTGCGTGCCCTCCTTCTTCAAACAGCGTTGAAGAGTACGCTTGCTGACACAAAGCGCTCCAGCTATCTCCTCGATGGTCGGCTCGCCGTTGCTCAGCCGCTCCATGATCAGCTGCTGGACGCGCCAAGTACTCAGCTGTGAGTTCTGCTCATGCAGGCGCTGCTCGGCGAAACGTTCATGCATACTGGCCAAGGCTGCATCTGCCGTGCTCAGGGGAAAATCCAGCTGGGCTGCATCGAACAGGATGGAGTACCGGGAAGAATTGAATTGAATGGGGCACCGCAAAATACGATGATATTCTTTCGTATCAACCGGCTCTGGATGTATGTATTCGATACACAACGGCGCGAACCGTGCATTTCCGCATAACCAGCGGAGATAAGCGATCAAGGTGGCTGTGCCGATATCATAGAACTGGCGCGGTATACCTTTGCTACCACCATGGCGATCGCCACACAGTCGATAGGCACTACCCTCCTGACGAAGGGAAAAATCGACGCCATTGTCGATCAACGAGCAGTAACGGACAAAATGCTGCAGGGCACACTTCAGATCGGGACTCGACATCATCACATAGCCCATGACATCGTAAATCCCGGGCTTGACCAGCTCATAGGCCTTGAGGCCTATATCCGGGTTGCCGCTCTGCACCACAGCCCGGCTCAGGACTCTCGAAAGATCCTTGACCCGACACCCGCCCATGTCATTGAAAATTTCAGGGCTTAAATCCAGCTCATTAAGTAGATTTTCAATTTCCAAACCCTCTGCCCTAAGCGTCTCCTCGACGAGTCGTGCATAACTCACACTGACTGTAAACATATCCCTTTTCACGCTCTCTTCCATGGGCCAAGAAACCAAACGCATGTGGGGAAACCAATGCCTCAAGCATTCTAGTTCCCGTAGCAGATTTCGCTCCCGTGAAGCGAGCCGGGAGCCACACCTCATGCATCACATGCCTGAGAAACGTCCTCATCAAAACACATGCATCCGACGACAGGGTGACCGTTCATCACTCACCTCCGCCCCTATCCAGCCTGTCATCCATGATCGCACCAGCTGCATATCAGCCCTCCATCGCCTCCCCATTCTCACACCGGCAATACAAGATTTGTCATATCGCAGACAAAAAGTCACCGGGGAAATCCTCCGGAGGATGTCACCGATAGCCAGTACGATGTCACCAACGGGCACTAGCCCAAAGCCGCAGACACCTTGAGAATCTGTCCCTGCGAGTCACAACACGACCGACGCTGCGCAGCTTACGTGCTGCTTCTTACAGTCGTGAACTGCCAGGGTCTCCGACAATAAGGAAGGGAAATCTATGAGCAATCAACGAATTGCATTCGTCACGGGCGGCATGGGCGGAATCGGAACTGCAATCAGCCGGCGCCTCTACAAGGAAAACTTCACCGTGGTCGTCGGATGTACCCCACAGTCCAAGCGCAAGGATGGATGGCTCGCCGCCCAGCGCGATAGCGGCTTCAGCTTTGAGGTCTGCGAGCATGATGTAACCGATTGGGAAAGCACCCAGCGCGCCTTTGCCGAGCTGCGCGAACGCATCGGGAGCATCGATGTCCTGGTCAACAACGCCGGCATTACCCGTGATGCCAGCTTTCGCAAGCTCACCCCGGAAAACTGGCATGCCGTGATCAACACCAACCTCAACGGCATGTTCAATACCACCAAGCAAGTCGTCGAAGACATGCTCGGCAAGGGCTGGGGGCGCATCATCAACATTTCGTCGATCAACGGCCAACGCGGTCAGTTCGGTCAGACAAACTACTCGGCGGCCAAAGCCGGCATTCATGGCTTCACCATGGCCCTGGCTCGCGAAGTGGCCAACAAGGGCGTAACCGTCAACACCATCTCCCCCGGCTACATCCTCACCGAAATGACCGGCGCCATGCGACCGGAAGTTCTTGAGCAGATCGCTGCCGGCATCCCGGTCGGCCGTCTCGGCCAGCCCGAGGAAATCGCCAGCATGGTTGCCTGGCTAGCCTCCGAAGAAGCGGCCTATGCCACCGGTGCCGACTTCTCCATCAACGGCGGTCTGAACATGCAATGACGTCATTCGGGAAGCTGCTAGGCTTTCCGATCAGCCCCCCTATTCATTTGAGGTAGTTTCTTCATGAAAGAGGTTGTAATCGTCGCTGCAACCCGAACTGCAGTAGGCAGCTTCCAAGGGTCCTTGGCGAACATTCCTGCTGCAGAACTGGGCGCCGCTGTAATTCGTCGTCTGCTCGAACAGACCAAGCTGGATGGCAGCCAAGTCGATGAGGTCATCCTGGGTCAGGTACTCACTGCTGGCGTAGGTCAGAATCCGGCCCGCCAAGCCGTGATCAAGGCAGGTTTGCCTCATACCGTTCCTGCCATGACGCTGAACAAGGTCTGCGGTTCCGGCCTCAAGGCCCTGCACTTGGCTACTCAAGCCATTCGCTGTGGCGATGCTGACGTGATCATCGCAGGTGGCCAGGAGAACATGAGCCTTTCTCCCTATGTTCTTCCGGGGGCCCGCACCGGCTTGCGCATGGGACATGCCAACCTGGTCGACAGCATGGTCCAGGACGGTCTGTGGGATGCCTTCAATAACTACCACATGGGTATCACTGCGGAGAATCTCGTCGAAAAATTCGGCATTTCCCGGGAAGAACAGGATGCGTTCGCCGCCGCCTCTCAGCAGAAGGCAGTAGCAGCCATCGAGGCCGGCCACTTCCGGAGCCAGATCACCCCGATATCAATTCCCCAACGCAAGGGAGACCCGATCGTTTTCGACACCGACGAACAGCCGCGTGCCGAAACCACCCTCGAAGCCCTGAGCAAACTCAAGCCGGCCTTCAAGAAAGACGGAACCGTCACTGCAGGTAACGCCTCCAGTATCAACGACGGAGCTGCCGCCGTGCTGTTGATGAGCGCCGAAAAAGCCCAAGCGCTCGGCTTGCCGGTTCTGGCTCGTATCAAGGCCTATGCCAGTGCAGCTGTCGACCCTGCCATCATGGGCATCGGTCCGGTTTCAGCTACTCGTCGCTGCTTGGAAAAAGCAGGTTGGAGCTTGGATGAGCTGGATCTGATCGAAGCGAATGAAGCCTTCGCAGCTCAATCCCTGAGCGTGGGCAAAGAACTGGGTTGGGATGCCGGCAAAGTCAATGTGAATGGTGGTGCCATTGCTATCGGCCACCCGATAGGAGCTTCCGGCTGCCGCATTCTGGTCAGCTTGGTGCATGAAATGATTAGGCGCGATGTCAAGAAAGGCTTGGCAACCCTCTGTATCGGTGGCGGACAGGGTGTAGCCCTCGCAGTGGAGCGTTGAGTCCTGACAACTTAAACCAGTTCGACTAGTAGCATGGATACGGATGAATACCTCACTGAGTCATCCGTATCCGTGCGCTGCCAACTGACATCCTGAATTGACGATTCGCTCCGAGAAGCAAATGGTTATGGCAACGAGCGACTGGGCTGAAGCAGTCAACGTCCTCTTCAGGATGCCAGTCTGCCATTGGCAACGGACCAGGATCCTGTCCAGTCCGTGAATTCGCACGCTTTTCAGGATAAACGTCATGGATCAAGCCCCCTCCTTTGCAAGTTTCTGGTCTGCCCAGACGCCCTTCGTAGCCAATTTTGCCCTGCAGCAGTTACGTCTTTGGGTGAACGCCTCACCATGGTTTGCCGATACGGACAATGCAAGGTGGTTCGAAATTCCGGCAGAACGCCTACGCCAGATGCAAGTTGATTATCAGCATGAATGGTACCAACTCGGCTTGCAGCTTCTTTCGAGAAAACCGTTCAGCTTTACGGATAAGCGTTTTGCCAGCGACAACTGGAGCTCTCCCCTGTTTGGCTCATTGGCTGCCTATTATCTGCTCAATTCCCGCTATATGATGGAGCTTCTCGAAGAGCTTCAGATAAACGACGAGAAGCCCCGGCAACGTCTCTACTATCTGGTGGAGCAGGCTATTGCCGCCAGTGCACCAAGCAATTTCTTTGCCAGCAACCCAGATGCCTTGGAGGCCTTGGTAAAAAGCAACGGTGTCAGCCTATTCAACGGCATGCTGCATCTGGCAAGTGACTTAAAGGAAGGCAAGCTGCGACAGTGCGATAGTGGCGACTTCCAGGTAGGACGAGATGTGGCGACTACCCCAGGTGACGTTGTATTCGAGAATGATCTATTCCAACTCATCCAGTACCGGCCACTCAGCGAAAAGCAGT
This sequence comes from Azotobacter salinestris, assembly GCF_009363155.1. Classification (NCBI taxonomy): domain Bacteria; kingdom Pseudomonadati; phylum Pseudomonadota; class Gammaproteobacteria; order Pseudomonadales; family Pseudomonadaceae; genus Azotobacter; species Azotobacter salinestris. The sequence goes on along the minus strand of NZ_CP045302.1, from coordinate 4,850,616 downwards.
ACCAGCGCCCGCTGCTTATCGTGCCTCCCTCGATCAACAAGTACTACATTCTCGACCTGCGTCCCGAGAATTCTCTGGTTCGCTATGCCCTTGAACAAGGCCATCAGGTATTTTTGATTTCTTGGCGCAATTTCGATGCAAGCTGCGCCGGTAAGACTTGGGACGACTTCATTCAGGATGCCATACTCAAAGCTATCACGATCACTCGAGCCATCAGTGGAGGACAGCAGCTCAATTGCGTCGGCTTCTGCATAGGGGGAACCCTACTGAGCACTGCTCTTGCTGTACTTGAAGCTCAGGGTGACAAGGACGCCATCAGCAGCCTGACCTTGCTGGCCACCTTCCTCGACTACTCCGACACCGGGGTCATCAACGTTTTCGTCGACGAGCATCTCGTCACTCAGCGAGAGCGCACCATTGGTGGCAAAGGAGGTCCGGTTGGTCTGTTCCGCGGCCAAGACATGGGCAATACGTTTTCCCTGCTACGTCCAAACGAATTGTGGTGGAACTACACCGTAGACAAATATCTCAAGGGACAAAAGCCACGGACGCTGGATATGTTGTTCTGGAACAATGACAGCACAAACCTTCCCGGCCCCATGTACTGCTGGTATCTACGACATACCTATCTGCAGAACGACCTCAAATCCGGTGAGTTGGAGTGCTGTGGCGTGAGACTGGATCTGAGCAAGATCAAGGCCCCTACTTACCTACTTGGCACTCAAGACGACCATATCGTCCCTTGGCGCAGCGCCTACAGCACCAGTAATCTATTTTCCGGAAAAACTCGTTTTGTATTGGGTGCTTCAGGCCATATTGCCGGAGTCATCAACCCGCCGGCCCAGAATAAACGACATTACTGGACCAATGAACAGACACCAGCCGATCCGGATGCCTGGATGGAGTCTGCCGAGAAAAAGCCCGGCAGTTGGTGGAACGATTGGTTCGCTTGGCTTGCCCAGCACGCAGGCGAGCAACGTCCAGCAGTGAAACAGAGCGGCAATCGCGAGTATCAGGTTATAGAGGCAGCGCCGGGTCGTTATGTGAGAGGTTGAGCAATTCCCCTGGCTCTCGGGATGATCTCTTGAAAAATCACTAGATCACAACCTTCTGCATCAAGAAATCTAAAGCTAAAATGCCCATGTCGAATGATATGGGCATTTTTGCTTTTCTCATGAGCTCTTTCTTGGACGCGGAGTACTTTTCCGACGCTATCAAGCAATGTCAAAAGCGCTCGATATCGGCTGCCGACTGGAGCTGGCGGCGATAGGCTGCAAAATCCTGCTGACCACTGCGCGAGGCCAAAAAGCGTCGATATATGCTTTTTTCCTCTTCGGACAAGCTATCTTCCGGCTCGCCGATTCCAGTCAGACGAATCAGCACATAATTACCATTCGGCAAGGTCACTCCGGTAAAGGCAGGCTTATCCGCATCGGCAGGCTTGGGCATACGAAACACTGCCTGCAGGATGACCGGATCAATTCCGTCCTGGTTACGTGCCGCCGCCTCCACTACCTGCCAGCCCTCATTATGCCGGGCTTGCTCAACAGGCGTATGCCCTTGCCGGAGCTCGCCGAGGAGTGCCTCTCCTCTCGTCTTGACATCATCAGCCGCACGCTTCCTCAACAGCTGCTCCCGAATGCTATCGGCCACCTGCTCGAGCGGAACCTGCTCAGGCTTTTTATGTTCTTTTACTCGCAGAACGACGACTGTGTCCGGGTCCAATTCGATAGCACTGCTGTTATTGCCTTGCTCAAGCACTTCGGAACTGAATGCAGCCTGAATGACCTGTCGATTTGCAGTCAGTCCCTCACCGCCTTCACGGCCGAAAGGAGCACTGGTTTTTAACTGAAGTCCAAGTTCCTGGGCTGGCTGGACAAGATCCGATGCCTCGAAGGCCGCATTTTCCAGCTCGCGAGCAGCCTCCACGAACGCCTGTTCGACCTGCTCTGACTTGAGGTCACGACCCAGTTTCTCCTTCAGAGTATCGAAGCTGGGAGTATCGGGTGCTTGCACATCGAGCAACTTGATCAGGTGCCATCCGAATTCGCTGCGAACCGGAGAACTTACCTCCCCTTTATTCAAGGAATACAGTACCTGCTCGAAAGCTGGATCGTAAACGCCAGGCCCTGCATAGCCTAGGTCACCGCCTTTATCTGCTGAGCCAGGATCCTGGGAGAACTCCTTGGCCAGAGCGGCAAAATCCTCTCCCTTATCGATACGAGTCTTGAGTTCCTCCAGCTTGGCCTTTGCCTGCTCGTCACTCAGCTCCTCATTCACCTCGAGGAGAACGTGCGCGGCTTGACGTTGCTCCGCAAGGTTGGCAATTTCCCGCTGATAAAGTGCGTGTAAATCATCGCTCTTGACTTCCACTTGATCGAAGAAGGTATCTCGCTTCAATTCGATATACTCCACCACGACCTGCTCAGGAGTCATATAGCGGCTGGTATGCTCCTCATAATAGGTCCGCACCGCCTCATCCTCGACTGTCACCTGTGCCGGATCGGCAGGTAATGTCATGGTGGAGAAATCTCGCGTCTGCTGCTCCAAGCGAGCAAAGGCCTCGACCTCACGATCCGTCACAAAGCCACTACCTGCCAGACCGGCGCGCAAATGACCGATCAGCATTTCCTGTTCCAGCATTTGTCGGAACTGCAAGCGGCTGTAGCCCATCCGAGCAATGACCTGATCGAATTTGTTCGCGTCGAACTTGCCATCCACCTGGAATTCAGGAGTTTGCAGAATCAGCTGATCCAGAGCGCTTTGGGAGAAGGCAAAACCTGCCGCCTCGGCTCCCTGCAGCAACAGCGCGCGCTCTATCAGGCCGTTGAGTGCCGCATTGCGCAGCAACCCCTCGTTCAATTGCGAAGCATCAAAGTCCTTGCCAAGCTGCTGAAGCAATTGGCGGCGCTGCATCTCTACCTCCCGGTTCAGTTCAACCAGGCTGATCTTCGCACCATTGACCTCTGCTGCATTCTGACTGTTGCTTGTGCTAGTGAGAATCGCGTCAAAGCCGGTCAAGGCTAGTAATACGACGATGACACCGATAATGGTCTTGGCAATCCACCCCTGTGAATTGTCCCTGATGTTCTGCAGCATGCATCCCCCAGAAATGGCCGCGAGAAGCCATTTGGTACTGGTAGAGTCTGAATATAAAAAAGGCGCATCTCTTCGGATGCGCCTTTTCATGACTGGTGGAGCAGGCAGGCTTCGAACCCGCGGCTCCCGACGCGACAGGCCGGCACATCAATCGGCCGAGCCTTCCACGCCGAGATCAAGACCAGGCAGTTCCTGGTCCGGACGAGCCCTATGCTCGCAAGACGCTCAGTTGACTGCGTCTTTCAAGGCCTTGCCAGCCTTGAAGCCAGGGATCTTGGCAGCCTCGATGTTGATCGGCTTGCCGGTCTGCGGATTGCGACCAGTGCGAGCAGCGCGCTCCTTGACAGCAAAAGTACCAAAACCAACCAGCACCACGGAATCACCAGCCTTCAGGGCGCCAGTGACAGACTCAATGACTGCGTCCAGCGCTCGGCCAGCAACAGCTTTCGGGATATCAGCAGATGCAGCAATCGCATCAATCAATTCCGACTTGTTCACTCTAGGTCCCCTTATTTCATTTGGGTTATTTCTTGATCTTGGTGCAGGCAAAACGGGTGCTGGATGGTTTGCCAACACGAAAAGAGCCGCTTTATATCAAGCGCTCGAAAAAGATGTCAAGGAAAGCCCCCACTGATTAGTGCGTACTGATTCTCTCCTTGGGATCAGCCTCGCGCTTCTCATCCTTTGCGACCATCTCGGGAGCCGCGTCAGGCAAGGGCTCCGGGGCGTATTGCAGCGCAATCTGCAGGACCTCGTCAATCCATTTTACCGGCTTGATTTGCAAGTCCTGTTTAATGTTCTCAGGAATATCTTTTAAATCCCGGACGTTCTCTTCAGGAATGATAACAATCTTGATACCTCCCCGATGCGCTGCCAGAAGTTTCTCTTTCAACCCACCAATGGCCAATACTTGACCACGCAATGTTATTTCCCCAGTCATCGCCACATCGGCCCTCACGGGGATTTGCGTCAGCGCAGAAACCAAGGCAGTGCACATCCCCACACCAGCGCTAGGGCCATCCTTGGGTGTAGCCCCTTCCGGCATATGGATATGAATGTCACGCTTCTCATGAAAATCCAGCGGGATGCCAAGACTCTTTGCCCGACTGCGCACCACGGTCAATGCTGCAGTGATGGACTCGACCATGACATCACCAAGCGATCCGGTTTTGATCAGTTGCCCCTTGCCTGGCACAACGGCCGACTCGATCGTCAACAGTTCGCCGCCGACCTGGGTCCAAGCCAGTCCCGTGACCTGGCCGATCTGATCCTGCTGCTCCGCCAAGCCATAGCGATATTTGCGAACGCCCAGGAAATGCTCTAGCGAGTCGGCTGTTACCGTGACCTTGAAATGCTTTTCCTTGGCATTTTCCTTGACTACTTTACGACAGACTTTGGCAATCTGCCGCTCAAGGCTGCGAACACCCGCCTCACGGGTGTAGTAACGGATCATGTCGCGAATTGCCGTCTCCTCGAACTCCAGTTCCCCCTTTTTCAGCCCATTGGCTTGGGTTTGCTTGGGGGCCAGATACTTGACGACGATGTTGACTTTCTCGTCTTCGGTATATCCAGGAAGACGAATCACTTCCATGCGGTCCAGGAGCGGCGCCGGAATGTTCATTGAGTTGGCAGTACAGACGAACATCACATCCGAAAGGTCATAGTCAACCTCCAGATAATGATCATTGAAATTGTGATTTTGCTCCGGATCGAGTACCTCCAGCAGCGCAGAGGCAGGATCTCCTCGCATATCGCTACCCATCTTGTCGATCTCGTCGAGAAGGAACAAGGGATTTCGAACCCCCACCTTGGTCATCTTCTGGATCAGCCGTCCAGGCATCGAACCAATATAGGTACGACGGTGACCGCGTATTTCAGCCTCATCGCGCACACCACCCAGTGCCATGCGCACAAATTTGCGATTGGTAGCCCGTGCGATGGATTCAGCCAAGGAGGTCTTACCGACTCCCGGCGGCCCGACCAGGCAGAGTACAGGCCCCTTGAGCTTCTTCACGCGCTTCTGCACAGCGAGATATTCGAGGATGCGCTCCTTGACCTCCTCCAATCCGTAATGATCCGTATCGAGAATAGCCTCGGCCTTGGAGAGATCCAGGCGAACCTTGCTCTCGGCCTTCCAAGGTACATTGACCAGCCAATCAATATAGGAGCGAACGACAGTGGCTTCGGCAGACATCGGAGACATCTGCTTGAGCTTGTTCAGCTCGGCCTGTGCCTTGGCCAGAGCCTCTTTCGTCAATCCAGCAGCCTCGATGCGCTGCTTCAGATCGTCGATTTCATTGTGCCCCTCGTCAATATCACCGAGCTCCTTCTGAATGGCCTTCATTTGCTCATTCAGATAGTACTCACGCTGGCTGCGCTCCATCTGCTTCTTCACTCGACCACGGATACGCTTCTCGACCTGCAATAGATCGATTTCGGCATCCAGAAGCGCCAAGACATGCTCGACGCGAGCTGAAAGGTCGGCGATCTCCAGAATCTCCTGCTTCTGCTCGAGCTTGAGAGCCATGTGTGCAGCCATGGTGTCGACCAGACGACCCGGCTCATCAATGCTGTTCAATGACGACAGGACCTCAGCAGGCACTTTTTTGCCCAGTTGGACGTACTGCTCGAACTGGCTGAGCAGGCTACGAATGAAGACTTCTCCCTCCCGCTCGGCGACCGGTGCCTCCTCGACCAGGAACAGCTGTGCCCGGCTGTGCCCATCGGCATCAATGAAGCGCTCGATGGCCCCACGCTGCTCTCCTTCGACCAGAACCTTGACGGTGCCATCGGGAAGCTTCAGCAGTTGCAGGACCGTTGCAACGGTGCCAACTCGATAGAGCGACTCCTCTCCCGGGTCATCATCTGCCGGATTCTTCTGGGCCAACAAGAGGATTTGCTTGTCCCCACTCATTGCGGACTCAAGGGCTTCGATGGACTTTTCGCGCCCCACGAACAGCGGGATTACCATGTGCGGATATACGACGACATCGCGCAGCGGTAGAAGAGGTAATTCGATCATATTCATGATTTAGGCTCTACGTGGGCTCAGGACCGGAGAGTGACGGACGCACCCTGATTTCTAAGATGAGGGTAGCCCCAGGAAAAAACAAGCACTGCAGTGGAAATGCAAAGGGGCCCGCAGGCCCCTTTCCGGATCAAGCATCAGGTGCAGCCTTGGCAGGCGGCTCCACGTTTTCATAGATCAGCAGAGGCTTGGAAGCACCAGCGATGACACTCTCATCGATAACCACCTTGCTGACACCGGACTGCGAGGGTATCTCGTACATGGTATCCAGCAGGACGCCCTCGAGAATGGAACGCAATCCACGAGCCCCGGTCTTTCGCTCGAGCGCGCGCAAGGCAACGGCCCGCAATGCATCAGGGCGGAACTCAAGCTCTACCCCTTCCATTTCGAACAGCTTGCCATACTGCTTGGTCAACGCGTTCTTGGGCTCCGTGAGGATCTGCACCAAAGCTGCCTCGTCCAACTCATCAAGTGTAGCAATGACAGGCAGGCGTCCCACAAATTCCGGAATCAGGCCGAACTTGACCAGATCGTCTGGCTCCACATCACGTAGAGCCTCACCGATTTTCTTGCCGATATCCGGACTTCGCACCTCGGCATTAAAGCCGATGCCACCCTTCGTCGACCGGTTCTGGATTACCTTCTCCAAACCGGAGAAGGCGCCACCGCAAATAAAGAGAATATTGCGGGTATCCACCTGCAGGAACTCCTGCTGTGGATGCTTACGCCCACCCTGCGGCGGAACGGAGGCCACCGTTCCTTCGATCAGCTTGAGCAGGGCCTGCTGGACGCCTTCTCCCGACACATCTCGCGTAATCGATGGGTTGTCGGATTTGCGCGAAATCTTGTCGATTTCGTCAATATAGACGATGCCCATCTGGGCCTTTTCGACGTCGTAATCGCACTTCTGCAGCAGCTTCTGGATGATGTTCTCGACATCCTCGCCGACATACCCCGCCTCGGTCAGGGTGGTCGCATCAGCAATCGTAAAGGGAACGTTCAACAGACGGGCCAGGGTCTCAGCCAGCAAGGTCTTGCCGGAGCCAGTCGGGCCGATCAACAGGATATTGCTCTTGCCCAGCTCGACATCGTCCTTCTTGTCACGCTGATTCAGGCGCTTGTAGTGGTTGTACACAGCCACAGCCAAGACCTTCTTGGCACGCTCCTGACCAATGACATACTGGTCGAGAATGGTACTGATTTCCTTGGGTGCGGGTAGCTTATGCGCACTACTTTCGGCCTGGGCTTCTTGCACTTCCTCTCGGATAATGTCGTTGCACAGGTCGACGCACTCGTCACAAATAAAGACCGAGGGCCCGGCAATCAGCTTACGCACCTCATGCTGGCTCTTGCCGCAGAAGGAGCAGTAAAGCAGTTTGCCATTGTCCTCGCCGTTACGGGTGTCAGTCATTCGATCAATCCAATCCGGTAGGCTTGCAACACAAGATGAAGGCAAATGCGGGCATTTTCAAGCCCAAGGGCAGCCTCAATTTCAGGCTGCCCCGATATGGGCTCAACCCACCAGCTGACGATGCACGAGTACCTGATCGATGAGGCGATACTTGACCGCTTCCTCACCACTCATGAAATTGTCACGATCCGTGTCACGGGCAATCACATCGATAGGCTGACCCGTGTGATGCGCCAGAATCTTGTTCAAGCGCTCACGAATGGTAAGGATCTCCCGGGCATGGATCTCGATGTCCGAGGCCTGCCCTTGGAACCCCCCCAGAGGCTGGTGAATCATCATCCGCGAATGCGGCAGGCAGTAGCGCTTTCCAGCAGCACCACCAGCTAACAGCAAGGCGCCCATGCTACAGGCCTGACCAATACAAATGGTGGAAACGTCAGGCTTGATAAACTGCATGGTGTCGTAGATGGACATGCCTGCCGTCACGGAGCCACCAGGCGAATTGATGTAGAGATGGATATCCTTGTCTGGATTCTCAGCCTCAAGGAACAACAATTGAGCAACAATCAAGTTCGCCATGTAGTCTTCCACTTGGCCAACCATGAATATCACCCGTTCCTTCAAGAGGCGCGAATAAATATCGTAAGCACGCTCACCGCGCGCGGACTGCTCGATCACCATAGGCACCAAGCCACCAGCGGCCTGGATTTCAGGCATTTGCATGAAATGATTGGTCATGTCCTGATTGCTCCCTAATGGTCAGGTCTTGAAATGCAAATAAGCCAGCACGAAGGCTGGCTTATGGATGTACTCACACGAGGGAAGAATCAGGCAGCTTGCGGAACTTCCGCCGGCTTGACAGCTTCTTCGTAAGAGACCGCTTTGTCGGTTACGTTGGCCTTCTGCAGGACAGTATCTACAACTTGTTCCTCCAGCACAACCGAACGAACCTCACCAAGCTGCTGCTCGTTGCCGTAGTACCACGCAACGACCTGCTCCGGCTCCTGATAGGCAGAGGCAATTTCCTCGATCAGAGCCTTTACCTTCGACTCATCCGGCTTGATCTCGAACTGCTTGACCATCTCCGCAACAATGAGCCCCAGTGCGACACGACGCCTGGCCTGCTCCTGGAACAGATCCGCCGGCAGCTGCTCCGGCTTGATATTGCCGCCGAACTGCTGCACGGCCTGGACCCGCAGGCGATTCACTTCGTTTTCGATCAAGGCCTTGGGCACTTCAATCGGATTGGCGGCCAAGAGGCCATCCATTACCTGGGTCTTCACCTTGGACTTGATTGCCTGGCCCAGCTCGCGCTCCATATTCTTGCCGACCTCGGCACGGAAGGCTTCCAAACTCGGCTCAGCGATACCGAACAAGGCAAAGAAGTCGGCATTCAGTTCGGGCAGCTCGGCTTCGGAGACCGAATTGACGGTTACCGTGAACTCGGCAGCCTTGCCCGCCAGATCCAGATTCTGATAGTCCGCAGGGAAGGTGAGCGACAGAACGCGCTCCTCACCGGCCTTCGCGCCAACCAGCCCCGCCTCGAAGCCCTCGATCATCCGCCCGGAGCCCAACACCAGCAGCGTGCCCTTGGCAGAGCCACCGGCAAAGGCTTCACCATCGATCTTGCCGACGAAATCGATGTTCAGTTGATCGCCATCCTGCGCCTCACGCTCGACCTGCGTATAGCGGGTATTCTGCTTACGCAGAATTTCCAGCATGTTATCGACATCAGATTCTGCAACTTCCGCCTGCAGACGCTCGACTGCAATATCCTCCAGGCCGACAACCTCGAACTCGGGATAAACCTCGAAAGTGGCAACATATTCCAGATCCCTGCCCTTTTCGAAAACCTTCGGCTCAACGGAGGGAGCACCGGCCGGCTTCAGCTTCTGCTCGACCACCGCCTCATAGAAGCTGGCCTGAATCAGATCACCCAAGGCTTCCTGACGAGCAGATTCTTCGTAACGCTGGCGAATCACACTCATTGGCACCTTGCCAGGACGAAAGCCAGGAATCTTGGCGCGACGAGCCGTCTGCTGCAGACGCTTGCTGACTTCGGTCTCGATGCGCTCGGCCGGCACGCCGATCGTCAGGCGGCGCTCAAGAGCGGAGGTGCTTTCAACAGAAACTTGCATGGATATTCCTCGTTGCACAGACGTTAGCCGGCCATTGACGGCCCCAAATCAAGGGCATGCATTCTAGTGGGTCAGATTGCAGAAGTCACCCTACAGAGAGCAGGCGGCATACGGGAGGGAGCAGGGAGATAGGAAATGGTGCGGATGAAGAGACTCGAACTCTTACGCCTTGCGGCGCTGGAACCTACTAAGCCTATCGAAAGTATTGTCATATTGAGAGACAATACCCCCATGAAATGCAAACGAAACTCCGACGGTCGAGCAATCGACCACCATTCCCTTCAGGTCATGCGTCAGCAGGCGATCAAGGCCGTTCGCGAAGGGCAGACCGTCCAAAGCGTGGCGGCCGCCTTCGGCGTCAATATCCGCAGCGTCTTTCGCTGGCTGTCCGACTTCGCCAATGGCGGACAGAACGCCCTGCTCGCCAAGCCGGTTCCCGGACGTCCCCCCAGGATCGGTGCCGAGGAAATGCGCTGGCTGGCACAGGCCGTTCGGGACCACTCGCCGCTGCAATACCGTTTCGAGTTCGGCCTGTGGACCTTGTCGCTGATCGCCGAATTGATCCGCCGCCAGTTCGGCAAGACGCTGTCGCTGTCCGCCGTGAGCCGAGTCATGAAGCTGCTCGGCTTCACCGCGCAGAAACCCTTGCATCGCGCCTGGCAGCAGGATGCGGCGCTGGTGCGCCAGTGGGAAAACGAGACCTACCCGGCGATTCGGGCCGAGGCCCGTGCAGCGGGGGCAAGGATCTACTTCGCGGACGAGTCGGGCCTGCGCTCCGACTACCATGCCGGCACGACCTGGGCACCGCAGGGGGAAACGCCGGTGGTCGAGGTGACCGGCCGACGCTTCTCGGTGAACATGCTGTCGGCGGTCGGGACGCGCGGCGAGTTCCGCTTCATGCTGCACGACGGGACGGTGACGGCCAGCGTGTTCCGCGAGTTTCTCAAGCGCCTGCTGATCGGTGCCGAGCAGCCGGTCTTCGTGATCATCGATGGCCATCCGGTGCACAAGGCCCGGCTGGTCAGGGCGTTCGTCGAAGAACAAGCGGGGCGCCTGAAACTCTTCTATCTGCCGCCGTACTCGCCACAGCTGAACCCGGACGAGCAGGTCTGGGGGCACGTCAAGCGCAGTGTGTCCAGGCGTCTTGTGCAGAACCGGGAGGAGATGAAGAAGTTGGCCCTGGGCGCGCTGCGCAGAATCCAGAAGTTGCCGGAGTTGGTGAAATCGTTTTTCCGCCACCCGGACTGCCGATATGCAGCAGCATGACATTACTTTTTAAAAGATTAGTAAATCATAGGAATCAACCTGAAAGCCTTTTAAATCAACAGCTTAAGCCGCCCGCAACCGCTACGCTGTGAAAATACAGTAATCCCATGTCACGCTGAGCGAAACTGTGCATCACGTTTTCGCTACGCTCCGCTTCTGGCCGATCTCAGGTCAATTATTCCAACAGGCACCCACACTATCCCTGTCGGAACCAAGAAGGTACCCTTGGCCACGCTTGCAGGGCGGCGGCCGGGTGCTGGAACGCTGGGTCGCTGCCTCCCTCATCGCCCGTCCGGGCACCTCAATCCCCATACCCTTATCGCATCACTCAGAGAAGCTCCCTGATCGAATCAATCTCGGCGCGCAGCTTCCCCACGCTTCCCTCCGGCAGGTCGTCGAGCAGATCCTCCATGGCGGACAGCCGCTCGCGGATGCCGGCAGTGGTTTCCTGGCTTTCTGCCGGCTGCTCGGCCGTTGGTAGCGCAGCCGGCTGTACCCGCATGGGTTCGAGATCAACCGTCTGTGCTTTCTGGTTTCCATGCGTCATAGTCAGCGCATAGAAGGTGGCCCGGCCGGCGCCCTCCCCGCCGATCTTCTCCTGGCTGTACATCCCCGCCTTGGCGTACCACTTGTCGCCCTTGTACGAAGCCACGTCGAACTGGTACTGCCGAGTGACGCCGTTGACCACTACCGTAAAAGCCCCGCCGCTGGTCACCTCGGCGGAATAGTCCAGCATGTCGCCCAGATGGTAGCCCTTCAGGATCGGATCCTTGATTTCCTGGCCGTTGTGCTTCGGCCGGTACTGCACATAGACCGTGCCTCCGGTGATCTGCAGCTTGAACGGTGGCTTGGTGCTCTTGCCGTGGAACTGCCCGATGATGGCCTTTTTGCTCTTGGCCAGAGCGTCGACAGTCAAGGTTGCGCTCAAGCGATGGACCGGCGCGCTGCCAAGGCTCCAGTTGGCCTCGTCGTCGTCGCCGTTGGGCAGGGTCTCTCGCAGTTCGCTGCGCGGATAGGCGCTGTTGCTAGTCGACTTCATGCCATCCCCGGATGATGGGGCGAAGAAAGTGATGGAGCCGTCGGCGTTATGGACAAACCACTCAGACGCATAGGTCTGCAACTTCTTAGTCTGGATAATCTTGGCGCCGACCGGGATGGTCAGGTTCCAGTGGGAAAGGTCTATTTTTTGGGGAAGGTCGATCATGGCAATCTCCGGATGGTGCAGGTTGGTGGTTAGCCTCACTTCGGATTGGCGATCATGCTCACCCTCTTCCAGCGGTCGACCGATCGCATGGTGCCAAGGCCAAGCATGCCGAAGATCAGCTCGAATAGCACCTCGTCGAGCGAGGGCAGCGGCGGGACATCGGCGGCGCCGGCCACGGTCAGCAACCAGGGCAGCAGCGGCCTGACCAGAAACTCGTAGGCCAGGCTGGCCACGCAGACTTACCCGGCCAGCGGTCGCCAGCCGGCCTGAAAACCCGACTGGCTCGCCGCTTCGACCTCGTTGATCTTCGCCTGGGCCAGGTTGACCTGCAGAGCCGCGTCAAGCTCCTTGAAGGCGCCCTCCTGCTGGAGCCTGAGCAGCTCGAGCTGGGCCCTGGCCTTGGCCTCCGGGTCGGGGATCAGTCTATCGAGCAGGCCGGCGACGGTCGGCAGCAGCGCCGTGGCGGTGGCGAGCAGGCTCATGCTGTCGCCTCCAGCGCATCCATCGCCTGGGCATAGCAGCTATCCCAGCGGCTCCGGTGCGGTTTGCCGGGCCGCCAGGTGCGCAGGTACAGATCCCAGCTCGCGCCGACCTCGCCCACCGCCGGCAATAGCGCCGGATCGGTCCACAGCAGCAGGCGGGCGAAGGCAGCAGCGAGGATGTCATCGTGCTCGAGCTCGGCCCATACGATGCCGGGCTCAGGGCTGACCTTTCGGGCTGTGCAGACGCCACGAGCATATCCCGCCGATGCAGGATGGCGCAGTACACCAGTTACCCCGCCACCCTGCTCAAACTGCCACACACCCCGGGCCGGCCCGCCGATCTGCCGACGATGGATAAGACCGGACTCCTGCAGCCCGATCGCCAGCAGCATGGCCTCAGCCTGGGGGCTGTTCATGCGCGCAGGCAGCAGCGAAAGCGCCGGGGCGATGGCCGCGGCGCGGATTTCGGATAGAAGCATGGGATCTCCAGAAACGAAAGCCCGCACAGGGCGGGCTTGGGGCATTCAGGTTTCTATGGATTGATGCCGAGCGGCTCTAATGATTCGAAAGCGGGTAGCGCACCTTGATCTCGGCGACCTTGGCCAGCCAGGCCGAGTAGTCCGGCTCGGTGCCGGCGATCACCGCATCGTATTCAGCCTCGAGCTTCAGCGGATCGGACTCCAGCCGGTATGCACGCGATCGCTGCGCCAGGACGGCGTGCCGCTTCTGTTCGACGGTGGGCTCCGGCGGGCTCTGCAAGGTGGGCCTGCCACCAGCTCCAGGCTTGATCAGCTTCCCGGCAGACTGCCCGGCCAGCAATTCGGCGCGCTGCTCGCACGTGATCTCCACCGCGTCGGCAGGCATGGTCTTGTTGATCGCCGAGTCGTAGAACCCGTTGGTCGTGGCGCTATACAAAATCCCCATCTCAACCTCACCGACCGATGGCAATGTAGTTGTAAAAAAGGCCGCTTTCGTACAGCGCCCCGCCGCCTGAAAGCACTCGGGCCCCGCTAACTTTGAACCCAGACGGGTGCTTGTTTGCGCATCCGTAAACGGTCGGCTGAACCGGTGTACCCCACCCTGCCGACGCTGCTTCCATGACGATGACCGCCCATACCTCGTCCGGGAATGTCACGGGAAAAACCACGTCGTCGAGGTTGCCTGTAACGGTTGACCCGGAACCCCACTGCAGAACGATATCCCCGATCTGGCGATACCCATTCGGCGTGAGCGATCTAATGCCTCCTGCCTGTGCGGCAATAAGCGCCAGGATTGCCGCCAGCACTTGATCCTGATCGCCCTTGACCGGCGCGATGCCGGCCGCGGCCAGGATGCTGATCAGCTCCTCCTGCATGTCGTTCAGCCAGGCCGCGGATACCGTCGTCGCCGGAACGCCTCCTGCGGGCGAACCCTCGGTGAATTGGTAGTCCGCCGTCGCCGACGGGACGTCTATTCGATGCATGTGCTCAAAAACCTCGCTCGATCGAGTTGCCGGTCAGCCCGCCGTGTAGCCGACAAGCGCTCGCGGATCTTCGACGGGCCGAAACTCGACCGCGCCGACCTTGACCACCAGGTCGCCCGAGGCGCCTTCCCCGGTATTGCCCAGGACGATGTCGACGCGCCAGCGGAACGTCGGGTTGGCCGTGGAGACACGGATAGCCGGGGTTTCCAGCAGCCCCTTATGGGCACCTCTAAAAACACCCACCTGAGCTAGGTCGAGCAGTGACGAACCCAGCGCTTGGCATCCGTTGACCGGGTTGATGTCTCGCAGAAGATCCTGCTGCCGGTCGCGGTATGCAACCGGCGACCTGACTCAGGCCATTTCCAGCAGTCTCGACATCCGCTTGAGGTTGTAGACCGCCGATTTGACCACCAAACCGAACTCCGCCCGGACCAAGCCAATGCTCCGGACCCTCTTGCCGCCCATCTGGGCGAGGCTGGCAAATACATGCTCGACCCTGGCCCGGGGGCTGGCAATGCGTTTGTTCCGGGCCTTGCCCGGCTCTCCGATAGGCTTGCCGGCCTGGCCCTTGCGCTGGATATGCGGTCGCCAGCCGATCAGCTTGAGCCAGCGCTCTCTGGGCTTGTCGTGATAACCGCGATCCGCCCAGAAGTCACGGCTGCTGTTGTTTCGGTCGAGCACATCCACCAGGTGCAGGGTATCGGCCTCGCTGGCATCGCTCACCCGCACGCCGCGGATCAGCTTGTGCCGACGATCCACGCTGACCGACAGCTTGTAGCCGAAGTACGATTTGCCGTGCTTCTTCGTCCAGCGCGCCTCGACATCCTTTTGTCGGCGCTGGGCGGGTGACCACTCCACCGGCACAGCCTGCTCCTTCACCACGGCCTGCTCATCGGCTGTGTTGTGCTGGATGGGCGCGCGAACGATGCTGGCATCGATGATCTGCCCTTTGCGAGCCCGGAATCCGTGTGCCTGCAACTGACGCTGCACCTCGGCAAAGATCTGGTGCTCGACATTGGCCTTGACCAGGCGCTCGCGAAAGAGCCAGATCGTGTTGCGATCCGGCACTCGGCCGGCGTGCTTGAGACCGGCAAAACGCTGGAAGCTCATGCGGTCGAGCAACTGGAACTCCATCTGCTCGTCGGACAGGTTGAACAGTTGCTGGAGTACCAGCAGTCGCGTCATCTGCTCCGTTGGATAAGGCGGCCGGCCGCCCTTGGCCCTACTGGGCCTGGGAGCCCAGCGGTCGATTTCGGCGGCCAAGGATGCAAAGTCCACATGCTTGTTCAGTAGGGCCAGTGGGTCGCCCAAGCTGTCCAGCTTGGCTTCACGCTCCTGGTCGGCAAAAAGACTGAACATCAGCAGGCTCCGGGTGATCAACAGGCGGATGATCTTACCCGGCGGCCGGGCTGGTTTTTAGAGGTGCCCTTATATGTCCGGTTCGGCCAGCGGACCGCCGGGCTCGTGTACTGGTCGGGGCTCATGTCCGAAACCGTCAGGCCCGCGGTCACGTCCCACAGCGTCAGGGTCACGCCCCGGATGTAGGCGTGTGCGCTGATCTCCACCTCGCACGACGCCTGCAGCCAGGTGTCGACCGGGAACGTCGTGGCCATGTCGGCGTTGGCGGTGCGGAAGCGGGCGGTCGTATCAGTTGTGCCCGGAGTGACAGTGATGACCTGATACTCGCCGCGGCCGTCGGCGCGCGCCTCCTTGCTGCCGACGACGGCTCCGCCGCCGCTGACCAGCTCGATCCGCATGTTGTTCGCGACAACGCCCGTGGCGCCGGTCAGCGAACCACCCGTCCCCAGGCAGAACGGGTTGCTCAGGAGGTTCCCGAACGGGTTGTTGGCCGCACTGTACTGATCGTCCTGCGCCCACACGCGCGGCTGGGCGGGCGGCAGGATGTCGGCCAGGAAGTTGGCGAAGTCTTCGCCGACCGCCACGCCGCCGGGGGGCGCCTTGTGCAGGCCATCGTTGGAGTAGCCGGCTTTCGGCACGACGTAGGAACCCGTCAAATCGGCCCAGGGCTGGTTCCAGTCATAGAGCCAGCATGCCTCTCGTCCCTTGCAGAAGTCGCGAGAGCGCTGGTTGATCCAGGCGGCCTTCTGCCGCTTGACATCGCCGCCCGGCCATTGCGCGGTGCTGCGCGCCAGGATCGGCAGCAGGACCACCGGGATGCCCAGGCCCAGGTAATACTCCGCGATCGCCTCGCGGGCATCCTGGATCTCCGTGGCGGTCAGCGCATCGATATCGTTCGTGCCGCCGTCGATGACGATCATGTCGCACTCGACCGCCGCGGCGAGGAACTCCTTGCGGGCCGCGATCTGCGCAATCGTCTGGCCGGACACGCCGGCATTCAGCCCCCGGAAATACCGGGTGGTACCCGCGGCACCGCCCGGCTCCCATCCGCTATAGACGCTCGGGTCATACCAGACCGGGGTGAAGAAGCGCCCGCGCGAAAAGAAGCGCGCCCACGAGATCCAGCCCCGCGACGAGTGCGAGACCTGGCTGCTGCTCGACTGGATGTTGTTCTGGATAAGGCTGGTGCCGATGAAGCCCAGGCGTATGCCGCGCCGGAAACCGCCGCCCCCCCCCCCGCCTGTCGCCGAGATGGTCACGACGCCGGTCGTCGGGTTGACGTCGAGACTGACGTTGGAGCCCTGTGCGATCGTCGCGCCGATGATCGCCCGCATACCGGCCGCCACCGCCGCCATCTCGGCCAGGGGCTTTGGCGAGCCATCGGCCTGGCCGACCCAGACTTGCCCATCCGCAAGGTTCGTAGCGAACTCGCCGACCAGCAGCGTCGTCGGTGCGATACCGCAGGTGGTTTTGCGGCGATGCTGGTACCGATCAGCCATCAGAAAGTGCCTCCATCATAAAAAGTGCCGGTGGCGTCATCGAAGTCGCCGCCATCGATCACGGTGGTCGTGGCGGCCTCAAACTCACCGCCGTCGATGAGCGTGGTCGGCGGCAGGCCGTTGTCGTTGTCGAGCAGGATCAGTTGGCCATTGCCGCCGCCGTCGGTGATCGGGATGCCGTCCACCGTCTCGCCCAGCCAGTTGCGGACCAGGGCCGCCTTGGCGCAGTTGGTCACGATGACGCCTCGCGCGGCGCCGTCGACCGAGCAGCCCTGCATCCGCAGGTCGCCAATGCCGCGGAACTGGAAGGCATGCTGGGCGGGTACGTAGGCCATGTCCTCGACATCGTTGCCTTTGCAGAGAACCTTGGGGATGTCCCACACGACGACGGGGCCGCACTCCCTGAACGTGTTGCGCTTGAGGATCAGCTCGTCCCAGTAGCTGTTGCCGTCGTAGTTCTCGACGTCGAGCGGCTCGACGGCGCGGATCACCAGGTTGTCCGAGAACTCCACCCGGTTCGCATGCTGGTTCGGGTTGCTGGTGTTCACCTTGTAGTGGCGGAAGGCGATCTGCACGTCCTGGATGGTGTTTTTCCGCAAGACGGTGTCCCGGCTGGACGGCGACACGTCGAGCGCGGCATGCAGGGCGCCCAGGTAGCCCGAGATCCAGTTGTCCTCGACGAGGGTGTCGTGGTCTCCGATGACGTGCGAGGTGTTGCCGATGCGAATGCCGCCGCCGTTGGTGACGCCGGCGAATGCCGGTTACTGCGGGTCACGGTGTTGTGGTGTACCCAGCCCTTGACGCTATTCGCGCCGTGCGCGTCGATACCGCTGATGTAGTCGTCGCCAGCGTAGTTGTAGGCGATTTCCCAGAGCGTACACGTCTGGACCAGGTAGTTGTGCCGGCAGCCGGTCGCGTGGCTGTGCTTGATGCTGCAGAGGGTCGAGTAGTACAGCGTCAGGCCGTAGCCTTCAGCCGACTCAAACCGATATGCGTCTCGCACTCGCGCATTGATGATGTGGCAGTCATAGCTGTAGCCGACGCGTACCGCCGCGCCGATCCGTCCCGCAATGCCGTCGATCAGATCCGCCTGGATCGTACAACGGTCACCGTAGTTGATAGCCAGTGCCGAGTTGCGGCGGTTCGGCTGCGGGGCAGCCCACGACATGCCGGCGCGCAGGATGATATGCGAGTTGACTACCGGGGCCATGATGGCAACACCGGCGCCCCAGGCGGTGGGGAAATCCCGCTCCAGGTGGCGGTCGAAGGTCAACGTCTTGGCCACCGGATCGACCGCCACGATCCGGGCGATTTCCATATTGCAGGCTGAGCGCAGGTTCGATGCGACAGGCGCGATCATGTCGGCTTCGGGCCTGGCGTCGCTGATGTAGCAGAGCTGCCCGACAGCAAAGATGTCCGTGCTGGCAACGGTAACCGTATGCGGGCGCTCGCCCGGGGCCACATCAACGGTCAGCGCGGAAAACGCAGCAATGGATATCGTGGTCCCGGTCGTCCAGTCCGACGGCCACTCACTGCCCGGATACGTCGGTTGAAATGTCTCGTCCGGCTCGTTCGCGCACGTGATGTCATCCCCGTTGATCGCGATGACTGTGGTGACTTGCTTGGTGAACGCTTTGCCGTATCGGTCATTTTCCCCGCGCACCACGATCTTGTCGTCGAGCAGCAGGAAGGCGCCTTCTCCGGGACGTAGCGGCAGGACCATGCGGCCCTCGGCATCCACGGTACTGGGCGAGCGCAGGGCCAGGTTGTCGTTGACCATGCCTGGGCGCTTCACCTCCAGCAGGCCGCCGTTGATGCGGATCATCTCGTTCGGCCCGCAGAGGATCGGACTGCGGAAATCCAGGGTGAAGTGGCTCGTCTCGACGGGGAGCGGGCGGTTGATGTAGATCGGATCGTCGGGGTTCTGCGCGGCGATGATCAGCTGACCGCCTGCGGGCATCGCCTCGATCGCGGTCAGGATGGTCCCGGTCTCATCGATGCCGGCGCCGCCGACGAGGCCGAACCAGGTGGCGTAGACCGGCCCCTCGTACTGTCGCTTCCACCGCCGCCCCAGGGTGTCGACGATGAGCGTGCCGGCGTTGTCGGCGCTGGTCGTGTCCCCTGCGCGGTGCTGGAAGAAGCCGCTGATACCCGGCTTGATAATGCGCACGATCGACAGGGGACCGGTGTATGCGCGCAACGCCGCATAATCCTGCAGCGCCGCGGCGCTGTCGACGAGGGCATTGCCCTTGTCTTTCAGCCACTTTGCCAGCGACGGGATGCGGCCGCTCAGGGTCTGCACTTCGGTCTGATCGTCGCCATTTGCGACGTCGAACATGATCTGGCTTGCCGGCTCCGCCTTCAGCACAGCCTGGAGCAGCCGGTCATTGAGATCAGCCGGATCGCTCATCCTATGTCCTCGGGAAGTATGAAGTTTGCGTAGTGCCAGAGCCGGTCGGACAGCAGGTATGCCTGCTGAATCTCGATCGCGCCGTAGCCGTAGAGCACGATCGTGTGGGCGGGCTTGAGCTGGTCGATCTTGCACTCGAGGGGGTCGTTGCCCCAGGTGCGCAGCGGCTCGCCGGCGACGGACAGGCCGGCGCGGAAGGCGATGACCGTCGTCTCGTGCGTGTTGAGCCGCCAGGTATGAACCCAGTCGCCGCTTGTCAGCGGATCGCCGGCTTGCGACAGGCCGGCGCGAAAGGGCCGGAACTCGCTGATGTTCACCTCGTAGCCGAGCGCCCGCGCCACCTCGATGAAGTAGGCCGGGCTCTGGCCGCCGGTGGCGGTGAGCTTCGCTAGCAGGGCGTTGCGACGCCCCTGCTGGGTCGTTTCGAGCGTGCCGGCGCAGTTGTCCGGCAGACCGGCGACGCGCTCCCAATCGGCCAGCAACTCGCTGGTACTGAGCGGGTTCGCCTCGATGATCAGCCGTTCGCCCCGCGCATCGATGCGGGCCAACTCCTGCGCCATGCCATCGAGCAAATCCTCGAGGCGGGTACCGGGCTCGCGCGGGAAGGCGATCCCGGGCGGGAGCAGCGCTTTCAGCTGCTCCTGGTATTCTGCAGCTGTGCGCGGCATGACTCCCCCTTAGAGCGGCTGGAACGTAACCGTGCCGAGCACAGGCATCTCCCCGACCGCATGCATGACGTTCGCGGCCGGCGTGATGATGGCGTTGTCACCCTCGTCGGCGGCGATCGATACGGCCTCGCGCAGCCGGCTGATCAGGAGGGTCCCGCCAGGCTGGGCTTCGCGCGTGAGCAGGTCCTGCAGCTCGGCCAGCACCGCCTGCTGCACGCTGGCGGTGTTCGGGGCGAGCGCGATGGTCATGTCCAGCGGTGTCGCCGTAGGCGCGGCGACGAACACCTCGGCGGTGACCGGCCGCCGCCCATCGATGTGGGCCTGCACCTCGGCCACCTCGGCGGCATCAGGGATGATGCTCACCGGGTCGTCGTCGTTGACGAACAGCACCGTCACGGTGCCGGCCCCCAGCTGCCTCGGGTAGACCCACACGCGCGTGACGCCCGGTACCTGCAGCGCCCACAGCACATAGTCGGCCTCCGCGCCGCCCTGGGGCGGGTTGCGGATGCGCTGCAGCAGGCGCGCGAGCAGACGCTCATCGCTCTCGACGTCGTCGCCGCCGGAGATGCCGCCGGCCGCCACCGCCGCGCTCGATTGCACGCCGGCGATCGGCGAGAGCAGAAACACACTGGCGCCCACCAACAGGTTGCCGTCCGTGCCCGCCACGCTCGCCTCGACGGCGACGGTGGCCGTGCCGCCGGCGATGGTTGCTGCGGCCTGGGTGGCGTACTGCACGCCGTCCTGGCGCTGAACGATTGTGCCCGCCGGGATCGCCGCACCGTTCGTCCCGGTGAATGTGACCGAGCCCTCGGCGAAGGTCGCCGCGTTGCGGGTGATCCCCCAGATCGCCGCCCAGCGCTGCAGGTACTCGCGCTCGGCGGTATCCGGCAGGGCCTGGCGCGCGGCCCAGTCGATGTATCCGTAGAGCAGGTGCGCCGCGCCGGCCTGGGCACGGCCGATGATCCCCAGCAGGGAGCGGCGTAGCACGGCGCCGTCGACTCCGGGGAGACGGGTGCTGATGTCGGCGACGACGCGGTCGATGATCTCGGTCAGGGAGGGTCTGGCGAACGGCATCAGGCGGCCCTCTTGGCGGCCTGGGCCGACCACTCGTAGTTGTACCGGTACTGCACCCGTTCGCCCTGCGGCCTGTAGAGGTCGACGACGATCAGCATCCAGCTCTTGGAGTGATACGACGCCGCCACCTCGATGCGGGTGGCGACGCGGTCCTCGATCATCCAGGCGAGGGCGTCGCGGCAGTATTGCTCGGCCCGCGCCAGTGTCTGCGGCAGCTGCTTCTCGCGGGCCAGCAGCCAGAGCAGCGACCCGGTACGGTCGCCCTCGACGGACGGCTGCACGTCGCCCCAGTAGCCGCGCAGGTCGTCCTGCGGCAGCTCCGGCGGAATCTGGTCCGGCTCGGCCCGGCGGTCGGTGAACAGGCTGATGATGACGGCGGTCTCCAGGCCGTCGTCGCGGGACAGGTCGAACCCATCGAGCAGCAGGTCGCCGCCTGCTTCCGTCATGACAAGCGCAACGTCTGCCATCAGTTCGGCACTCCCGTCCCCGGATGGGTGTGGGTGCTACCCACGTCTTTCCCGTTGTTGGTGAGCGTGCCGGTGATGGCCACATTGCCGGCGATGGCCACGTCCGGCGCGACGATCTCCAGCGCCTGGACCGCCGTGATCTGCACGCGGTCGCGCAGCAGCTGGATCTTGTTGCCGAGATCGTCGTACATGGCCACCTCGCCCGGCTCCAGCTTCAGCCGGAAGCGGCGGTCATCCACCACCAGGACGATCCCCTGCTCGCGGTTGCCAGCGACGAACGCGATGGCCGCGTCGGCGCCCGGATGCGGGTGCGCGGTGAACCCATAGTTCTGCATCCGCTCGACCCCGTCGCGCAGCTCGCCGCGCAGCAGCTCGACCTGCAGCGTCTGGCGTGCGGTGCTGTCGCTTACGGCGCGCAACACCCCACGAGCGAACGCCATCATCACCCGGTTGCCCAAGGTGCGAATCTGTTGCTGCATGCTCACGTCTTCTTCTCCTCGCCGAGAGCCTCTTTCCACAACGTGCCGTCGTCGTCTTTCTTGCCGGCCTTCTTGGCGGCAGTGCTGTCCGGCGGCTCCGGCGCGAAGGCCTGCGGACTGACGATGTCCAGCTTTGCCTGGGTCCCGCCGTCGTCGCGGGTGAAGGTGACCTGGCGGATCATCATCTCGCCCTCCATCCGCAACCAGGACGAGCGGACAGTGACCAGCATGTTCGGCAGCCACAGCGGGCCGCCCGGGTACTGGCGCCACCCCTGCACGGTGATCGAGGCCGTGGCCGATTTCCCGATCCGGGTGTTCGCTTCCCAGGCGGCACGATCCTTCGCGGCGTTCGCCGTGCCATCTGCCTCGGCGATGACCAGCAGCGGCCGATAGCGCTTCACGCCGCTGTCGGTCACCGCGCCCTCGACGTGCGCCTCGGCCTCGCCGTCGGTCGCCTCGCTCCAGGAGGTCTGTGCCTTCACGGTGTATTGGCTGAAGCGCTGCGAGTGATCGATCGAGCCGGAGGCTTCCTTGATGTTCTCGCCCTGCACCAGCGCCACGGCGGCGCGCTGCGTGCCGGCACGGGTCAGCAGCAGGCCGCCGGCGCCATCCGGCATCGCCAGCAGCTTCCGCTGCCGGGCATAGCGCTCGATCGCCTCGAATGCGGTCTCGCCCTGCTGGAGCTTGATGACTTGGAACGGCTCGCCGACCGGAACGTCCGCACGCACTGCGATGCCGAACGGCTTCGCGATGATCTGCGCGAACTTGAGCAGGTCGATGTTCTTCCACTCGTCGGGGCTGTGCACTGCCGAGCAGTCGATCAGGTCCGCCGTCTTGTCGCGGCCCTGGATGTTGATGGTGTGGGTTTCCGGTCCATACGAGGGCCGGAAGATATCCACGTAGCCGATCACCAGCGGCACGCCGCCCAGGCGTACCTCGCAGGCGTCGCCCGGCAGGATCGGCCAGGGCTCGACTTGGGCGGCCATGCCGGCGCGCCCTTCCCAGCGCTCGGTCAGCGTGACGGTGAATGCGCTGCTTGCCGCATCCATCGCCCGGGTAACGCCCAACTCTGTCCAACCGGCATAGGACAGGCCGTTCACGCGCAGTTCGAGGTCATCCATCCGACAGGACCTCGAGCTGCTGGCCGCCCGGCAGGAATCCCGGGTGGCGCGGCTTGTTGCGGCTCACGATCTCGTCCGCCCGGCTGGCGTCGCCATAGAGCTGGTACGCCACCAGCAGCGACGGCAGCGTCGCCGGCGGCGTGTACTCGACCAGTTGCGGCAGATCCACCTCGGGCTGGGGAATGCCGCGCACCACCTCCGTGCGCAGCGCGCCGAGCGCCACATAGGCCTCGTCGTTCCCGGTGCGCTCCATCTCGGTGTCGATCCGCTCGACCAGGGCCTGCCGGGCGCTGTTCGCATCCTGATAGCTCGGATAGTCGATGGCGACGGCGGCCCGGGCCGCCGCCGGCAGCGACACCTGCCGCACCAACTCGTTGAACGCCTCATGGTTCGTGGCCTGCTGCCGGCGGCTCGGGGTAGTGGTCCGCCCGCTATAGGGCGCCGACACCTGCTCCATCACGCCAATGAACAGGGAGGCCGCCTGCTCGCCATAGGCGTCGCTCGCCAGATCGAACATGTCGATGAGACCGCTCGCCAGCTGCTCGGGCCATTGCACGATCGACAGGGCATTGCCCGCCAGGTTGCGCAACGCGCGGCTGAACGACACCGCCGCCTCGAGCTCGCCGGCCAGGTTGATCCCCCCGGGCGCGGCCAGGAACTCCGTGAGCGCCTGCAGGTGCTGCGTTGCAGCCTCCAGCACGAAACCGGGGAATCCCTCCGTAAGGAACCGCTCGACGAAGCCCGCTTGCGCGGCAGAGATAACCGAATTGCCGGCCTTGCTGATCGCGTTGATGCTGTCGGTCACCGCGCGCGGATAGGACGCCTCGCCTGCCTCGAGGAAGGTGATCGACACCCGGCACATACCGCCGTTCTGGCTCGTCTCGTTGACGCTCAGCCCACGGCAGACGACGGTCAGCTCTCCCCGGTACGGATGCACCAGCAGACCCGGGCCGGGCGTCTCGCACGCCTCGATCAGGGTGTCTCGCTCAAGGTGATAGTTCTCGCCGACCAGATAGCCGGTGACCGTGAATTCCCGGGCACGGCGCCCAAGATCCTCGGTGTACGGCACGTCGCGCAGCGCGTGTTCGTGCACGGCCTGCCGGCGGCCATAGGCGCTGTCGGCGGACTCGACCTTGAACGCCGCGCCGCGAAAGGACGCGGTGCGGTACATGTCGCGCCAGGTCATGGAAGGCTCCAATATGGGCTGTGCTTGCTTTATGGCGGAAACAAAAGCCCCGGCGGTTGCCAGGGCCAAGAAAAGAAAAAGCCCGCACAGGCGGGCTCTCGTGGAGGCGTTGGCTAGAGGTCATCCCAGCTTTCGATGTCCTCATCCCAACCATCTTCATCTTCTGAATCCAGTTCGACTAGCTGGGCATCCAGAGCTTCGTCATCGAAATAATCGAGTCCATCGTCATCGAGCTGCTCCAAAGACTCATCGGCCTCCTTATCGAGCAGCCCCTCATGCTCAAGATCAAGGATGTCTGCTTCCGTCCACATGGTCGCTCCTGTACATGGCACTCCAACGGACAGTTTGTATGTAAGGGCATCACGGCCTGAATCAAGTGGTGTCAGCCCGATGCATGGATCTGAGGATCTGCTGTTATGGTGCCGCCATCACGTAGCCGAGGTTCGTGTCGAACTGCGCGCCGCGGCTGCCCTGCGTCTGCACCCGGGTGCCCGGCGGCAGGTTGTTCATGTCCACGCGCACGAGCACCTCCTGCGGCTCGTTGCGCACGGTGGCCGCCGCCTCGCGGCCAATCTCGGCCGAGCGTCGCCCGATGTCCGTCGCGGCGGCCGCGCTGCCTGTCGCCTGCGCCGCTCCGACCGCAGGCGCCACGACGCCACCCTCGATGCCGAGCAGCCCGCGCATCCAGTCCGGCAGCGCGCCCTTGACGGCCTGTGCCGCTGCGGAAATCTTCTCGCTCAGGATGGCGGCGATGTCCCAGCCGGTGAAGTATTTCACCAGCCCGTTGAACGCCTCCATGATGAGGCCCACCGGGTTGTACTCGCGCCAGGCCGCCAGCAGTCCGAGCAGGAAGTTGTCCCGGAAAGCGGCCCGCACGTCCTCGAACCTCTGCGTCCACCAGGCGCTGATCTGGTCCCAGTTGCGCACCAGCAGGTATCCGGCAGCCGCCACCGCGGCCAGGCCAGCGACGATCCAGCCGATCGGCGTGGCCAGCATCGTGGCGCCCAGTCCGTAGATCGCGGCTCCCAGCGCGTAGATGCTGGTCAGCAGCCATCCGCCGATCAGCGTGGCGAGAATTCCAAGTATCAGGTTCACGCCGCCGAATTTCTCGATCAGCCAATCAACCGCATCGACGACCGGCTGTATCTTTTCCCTAAGCTCTGTGAAGCCCTTCACCAGATCGTCAAGCCGCTGCGGCAGCTTATCGGCGAAGTCCTTCGCGAATTTCTCTATCTGCGGCCGGTACTGCACCAGGATCTTGGAGAACTGCTGCCCCAGCTCCGGCAGCACCGCCGCGGCGATCGTGTTCTTCACCCCGGTCAGCGATGCCTGGAACACGCGCAATTGAGCGTTGAAGTCGCTCGCCGCCTTGACCGTCTCGGAGCTGAGCACGACGCCCAGCTCGCGGGCCTCTCCGCGCAGCTGCGCGACACGCTCGGCGCTCACGCTGACGAACTCGGCCAGTTGTTCGCCGCCCTCGCCCCCGAACAGCTCATCGACCAACCGCTGCCGCTTGGCGACGTTATCCACCTTGCGCAGTTGGGTCAGCACCAGATCGAACAGGGCCTCGGTGTTGCCCATGGTGGCCTTGATCTGCTTGTCGCTGAGCCCGATCCGCTTGAAGGCCTCTTCCGCACTGCCTTCTCCGGTTACGGCGTATTCGTCGGCGCGCAGGCTCAGCTCCTTGAGCGCATCGAGCAGTGCATCATTCTCAACGCCGTATGCCTTGGTGGCGTACTGAAGCTCCTGCAGGGTCTCGACCGGGACGCCGAGACGTGCCGAGAACTTCTGTACCTCGCCCCCGGTTTCGGCTACCGAAGCCCCGATGCCGATGATCGCCGCCGACGCGGCTGTTGCCATCGCCGCGATGCCGACACCCACGGTCGCCACACGTTTGGCGAGGTCGCCGACCGCCGTGCCCACGTTGCGAAACGACTGCACCAGCACTGGCAGGCCGCTGCGGTTGGATAGATCGAGGAGCCGGTCGCGGATGCCACCGGCAGCCTGGCCAATGCGGCCCAGCATTCCGCGCAGCGGCCGGGTGATCTGGTCGACCGCGCGGATGACGACGTTTAGCGGGTATTCCCTTTCTGCCACGATACCCACTCCTCCGCGCGCTCTAGCCAGAAAGTCAAATCGTCAAGGTCAAACTCCCAGACCTCGGACGGCTGGATGCCCATCACCTTGACGGCGACGGTTACGGCTTTGGCCCAGTCCCGAGGTGCCTGAACAAAAAATCGTTCGCCTCCTGGATGACGACCGACTGGTCCTCCTCGGCGAACTCCTCGAGCACGGCGACCGGATGCCCGATCATCTTGGCGCCCAGGTCGATCAGGGTGCCGAAGTCGAGGTTGACCGACACCTCGCCCTTGGCATCCGCGCCGGCGCGGAGCGTGCAGCTGCGCAGATGCTTCAGCTTGCGGGTGATCGTCACCTGCGTGATGGTCTCGGTCCCGAACTGCACCGGCTCGGCCAGGGTATGAACGCGTTCTTTTGCCATCAGCGGATCTCCTCTCCGGACAGGCCCTCGAAGCGGAACGCACCGTTCCCCTCCTCGGTGTTGAAGGTGCCCTCGGAGGCGTACCAGGCGTTGCGCAGGACGACGACCTTGCCGTTCGCCAGCTCCAGGGTGACGGTGGCGTCGGTCAGGTTCAGCAGCGTCTCGAGGCTGATCTCGCGGCGGTCGCGGATCTCGCCCTCGATGAACGGGATCTGCGGCGTCTCGCTGTAGCCGTGGACGCCGTCCGGGCCGACCAGGCCTGCCCGCAGCGGCTGGCCCAGGTTGTAGGTGAAGTTGCCGACGGCGTTGTAGATCTCGCCGTCGACCTTGATGCTGATGGTTCCGCCGAGGCGTGCCATTGCTCGATTCTCCGATGCAGGAAGTTCGGCCCGTTACAGGCGGAACTGGATTTTGTTCGCGATGACCCGCAGCTGGTTGACCAGATCAGGCGGAAGCAGCATGTCCAGGCGGTTCGGGTCGCTGGCGTTGCGCTCGGCGACCAGGTTGGCCTTGAAGTCGTCGATGTTCTCGACGAGGCCCAGGTCCTCCCAGGCGCGAAACTTGGCGAGCGCCTCGGCCTTCATGACCACCGGCGTGACCACGGCCTGGCCGCTGCCGTAGCGGGTGCCATCGTTCGCCAGCTTGTGGCGCGGGTATTTGCGCAGGATGTAGTCGCGCCAGTCGTGGCGAATGAACATCAGCGTGAACAGCGTCTCGCTGTCCAGATAGCTGGTGTCGTTCCCGCCGGCCGAGTTGGTCTTGTAGGTCGTGATCAGGCGCTCGACCTGCATGACGCCGCCGGCATCGACCTTGGTGGTGGCGATGCCGTCGAACAGCAGCAGGTTCCGCTCCTCGTTGGTGAAGCGGTCGGCCGCGGCCGGCGGCAGGCACCAGGCATAGCCCAGGTTCTGGATCGGCCGCGCCGGATCGATCGCGGCGTAGTAGGCGGCGATCGCCATGGTCTCGGCGGCCTTTTCGTAGGCCGGCATGGGCTCGCTGTTCGCCATGACGATGGTCAGGTGCGGGCTGTTGCGGCTGTCGCCCAGCGTACTCAGCGTGCCTTGGGTGCCGCGCGCGGCGGCGAACGCATGCAGCTCGATCTCGCGGTTCCAGCCGAACCGGCTGGCCAGCTCGGTCTCCAGTGCCGCCAGGCTGGCCGCGTCGGTATAGGGCATGCCGAGGACCTGGAACCACTCGTCGCCCAGCGCGGCCAGCGCGTCGGTGATATCCGGGTTGCCGGTACCGCCGGACAGGGCGGTGATGGTCAGGGTGAGCCCGGCCGGGAGGGCCTGGCCGTCGTAGTAGTTCACCCGCAGATCGAGGGTGTTCCCGGCCTCGCCCTTGTGGCGCGCGGTCACCGTCACGGTTCCCGTGCTGGCGGTGGCCGTCACCGGCAGGTCGACCGCGGCGTTGATGGCAGCCGCCACAGCCGTGGCCACGGAAGCCGGCGTGCCGCCGCTTGGCACCCCCACGTCGACGCGGCGGCCGGCGATCATCAAGTACAGGGTGCCGGCTTCCGTCGCCACGGCACCGAAGGCCAGCGCACCGGTCGCGGCCACGCCCTCGGCGTTGTCGGCCACCGGCATGACCTGCAACTCGGTGAAGGTGTCCTGCGCCAGCACGGCTCGCACCATGCCGGCCAGCATCGAGCCGGCACCGAACAGTGCGTCAGCCTGGGCCTCGCTGGTCACGCGCACCAGCTGCTCGACGGCAGCGGATCCGGCGGCCAGCTTCTGCCCGATCAGCAGCCGCCGGTAGGTGACGGCCTGCGGGCCGCCGACGGCCTTGCTGTTGTCGATCTCGCTGTAGACGCCCGGCTTGCGCAGCGTTCCCGGCCCCGGGAGGGTGTTGAAGCTCATGGCCATTTAGTTGTCCTCTTCCTGTGCTGCGGCCGGTATGGCGTCCGGCTTGACCTCGATCACGTCGCCGGCCTTCAGCTTGCGACGCCAGTAACTGCTCATCTCGACCGGCTCGCCCTCGGCGGCCAGCGGTCGGTAGTCGGCCGGGTGGCGCACCAGGCGCCCGTCTGCCGGCCTCAGCGTGCGGCGGTCGTTCATTGGTTCAGTCCTGTGAGGTGGGTGCTCGCCCGGTCGGCCGGATCGTCCTGCTCGCCGGCCAGGCTGTAGTCGGTGTGCACCGTGGCCAGATCGTCGAGCGTCTCGTTGAAGTCGGGGCCTGGCTGCTCGTCGAGGTAGTCCGCGTCGAAGATGATGCGGCAGGCGCCGATGACGGTTTTGCCCTGCTCGCTCAGCACCATCTGGGTCTGGCTGTAGCGCAGGTCGCTGGCCGTTCCGCCGAGCGTGTCGTCACGCAGCAGGATGAGCTCTACCTGGCGCGCGATCTCGTCGAGCACGTCGTCGAGCGCCTCGTCCGCTTCGCCCTGTATCTCGACGGCGAGTTGTACGGTGCGCCGGTACTCGCGTGGGGCGGCGGTATGGATCTCGCCGGCCTCACCCATGGTGTAAACCGATATCGCCGGCAGCTGGTTGTCCCAGTCGTTGACGATGAACGGCGCCACCCGGCTGGCGTAGACGCTCGCGCCGACGCCGGTGTTGCCCATGAGCAGCTCGACCGCCTTCTTGCGGATTGCTGTGCGCGGATGCGGCACGATCACACCTTCTTCAGAACGATCAGCGCCCCAGCGACGCCGTCAGGCTGCACGTCGTTGATGCGATAGAGTTGGCCGCGCACCCGGACGCGGTCGCGGGGGGTCCGCTCATTCGGCAGGTCGGACAGCCGCACGCCCAGCACCGGGTTGGTGCTGGAAACCGGCGCCTGCGTTTCCGGATCGATCTCGACGTGCGCGGAGTCGAACACGGCCTGGGGCAGCTCGACGCCCGGCTCGACCCCATCGGTGAGCCAGTGGACCGAGGGCTCGGAGAACGTGCGAACCGCGACGCCCAGCATCCGGTTGGCCATGCTGCTCCAGGCCATGGCTTAGGCCACCGCGGCCGGCGCCGAAACGCCGTTGAGCCGCACGCGGCCGACAGCGGACGGGTTGGCTGCGACCTCGGTGGCCACGCCGACCAGCACCAGGCCAGCCGCGGAAGCGTTGGTCAGGACGCGGGTGCTGGTGTTCATGTAGACCGGGTCGCCAACCGCCCAGGCCTGCGCGCTGGTCTTGTTCAGCGCGAACACGCCGCACAGCTTGAGCACGACGGGATCGCCCGCGGCCTCGGTGGTGGCGGCGACGCCGATGATGCTGCCGATCTTGTAGAGCTCGCCAGAAACAGTGCCGCCGGCAGGCGCCGGCACGGTGATGCAGTCGCCGGGCTGGATGTAGCTTTTCATGGATGCCTCCAAATCGAGCAGGAACAAAAAAGGCACCTCGCGGTGCCCGTGCTGGCTCAGGTTTGCCGGTCAGTTCCCTGGGTTCTTGTACGCGCCGCGGAAGTCGATCCAGGCCGCGCCGAACACCAGGCGGGCCTTGATTTCCATGCCATCCACCTCGAAGCCCTCGCGGGTTTCGGTGAACACGCCCTGCTCGCCTTCCAGGTAGGCGTATTCGAAGGTGTCCACCACGCCCGGCGCGGCGTACAGGTACCACTGGTTGCCGGTAATGCGCGCGTCGACGATCACGGTCAGCGAGGTGTTGCGGCTGTCGTTGATGTCGGCGTTCTTGGCCGGGACGTACTGGCTGGAGGTGAACTGGAAGGCCTCCAGCTCCTTGTCCGGGCCGACCACCAGGAACTCGGGGCCGAGGTTGAGGAAGTGCCCGGCCTTGGATTTCTGCTTGCGCATGGCGGCGCGGGCGGCGGCCAGGGTGGTGGTGTTGATGGCACCGCCGCTGGCGGCCAGGTTGCCGTGGTCGGCATGGAACAGCGCGGTGCCATCCACGAAATTCGGGTTGCCCAGCAGCAGATTCCAGACCACGTCGGACTCGGTCTGCGCGGCGGCGGCGCCCAGCGCCTGCGGGATGCGGGTCAGGGCGGAGAGGTCGTCGTTGACGATGGACTCCCAGGTGACGGCGATGATCTTGCCGAACTTGGCGACCTTGAGCGGGGCGCCCTCTTCGCCGAGGGTGCCGTACTTGTACTCGCCGTGCTCGCTGACCTTCTCCAGCGCCGAGATGTCGCCCAGCGCCACGCGGGTGATCTCGCGGAAGTCCGGCACGCTGGTCTGGCGGCCCAGCGGGCGCCAGGTCTGCGGCGCCAGTGCGTAGGCGTCGCGCAGGGTGCGGTTCACGGTGCCGCCGAGCAGCAGCGGGAAATCGCTGGTGGTGTGCATGCCGGCGGCACGAAAGGCCTGGCGATCGCAGCCCAGTGCGGCGCGCGCCACTTCCTGCGGGGTCATGCCACGGACGGTGCCGCCGACCAGCTCGACAGATTCGCGCGCCATGTCGATCAGGCGCATGCCGCGGAACTCGCGGGCAGCCTCTTCCAGCTGGATCGCCGGGTTGCAGCGGTGCAGCAGGGCGTTCTGCATCGCAGCGCGCTTGGCGCCCACAACGGCCAGGTCGACGGTACTGGTGGTGGTCGGCTGGCTGTTGCGGGTTTCTCCCTGGTCAGCCTTTTGACGCTCGGCCAACTTGTCGATCAGCTTGGCGCTGGCCTGCTCGACCGGTACGCCGCGCTCGATCAGGTCCTCGGCGATCGCGTCGTCCAGACCCACCTTGCGCACCATCTGCTTGATGGTCAGGCCGCGCTTGCGTTCGGCCTCGGCGGCTTCGCGGCGGATGGTTTCCTCGGCGGCGCGCTGTCCTTCTTCGGTCATGGGGGGCATTGCGGGTTCCTCTTGAATAGTCGGCGCGGGGGCCTGGCGAGTCGGGAATTGGGTCTGGAAGCGCGGGCCCTGATAGTCGGCCGGCGTCTGGGCGCTGCGGATCTTGGCACCGTCGTCGAAGCCGATCGGCACGATCGAGAGCTCCATCGGCTCCCAGTCGGTCGCCCGGTAGGTCGGCAGCTTGTCGTCCTCTTCCTCGACGACGTCGTAGCGGTGCACGGCGTAGCCGACGCTGATGTTGCGCAGAATGCCGTCCTTGACGTCGCGGAAGACCTCGTCGGCGTCCTCGCGCTGGCTGAAGCGGACCAGCGCCCGGCCCTCGCCGTTCTCGATCCAGGCGCGCTCGACCACGCCGATCACGTCGCGCAGTTCCCAGGAACTGTGCGCGTTCAGCAGCGGCGCGCCGCTGTTCAGGCGCTCCAGCCGGACGGCGCCTTCGCTGACGTCCAGCTCCTCCATGTAGCTGCCGACGTCCCAGGACCAACGCCGGCCCTTGGCACCGGTGGTCCAGGTCAGTTCGGCGGTGCGTTGCTCGATATCCACCGAGCCCGGGCGTACGGCGGCGCGCAGGCTGAGCATCGGCGTCTCAAGCGTCTTGATCGTCGGTGGCATTGTTCTCGCTCTCGTTAGTGGGTTGGGCCGGCGCGGCCGACCCAGGCGACGCGGCTTTACGCGGGTCGCAGTCGAGGATCAGGCCCTTCTCGTCGAGCAGCCGGTTCGCTTCGGCGATCTGCTCGGCGTGACGGATCGGGTCGGTCACGCCCAGCTCGCGCAGGGCATCCGGCCAGCTGGTCAGGCCGTTGCGGATGCGTTCCTTGACGTTTTCGGTTTCGGCTTTCGGGTCTACCATGTCGCGGCGCGGCGGCACCCACTCGGCGCGCACGTCCTCGAGGACGGCGCCGGGCAGCAGCACCTGCGCCTCCATGAACCACTGCCAGGTGCGGTCGCACAGCTGCGGGATCAGCATGCGCCACTGCCAGACGTCCACCCGGCGGGCGAAGTGCAGCCAGCCCATGCGACCGCTGGAGAAGTTGACGCCCTTGAGGTCGGCGGTCAGCAGTTCGTAGGGGACACCGAGGCCGACAGCGACGGCGTGCAGGGCCTGCCAGGAATAGGCCTGGTAGCCATTGAAGGTCGGCGGCGAGCCGAAGCTGATCTCCTCGCCGATGCCCAGCTCCTGCACGATGCCGGGCTCCATGCGCTCGATCAGCGGCGCCTGGCCCTTGGGGCTGCCCATCGCCTCGTCCTTGGTGACGAAGGCCGCGAAACAGGCAGCGATCTTGGCCTGCTCGATGATCGCGTCTTCCATCTCGTCGAAGCTGCGCAGGCGCTGCAGCACCGGGGCCAGCCAGCTATAGCCGCGGGCCTGCCCGGGACGCTTCGGCAGGAAGACGTGAATCACGTCCTCGGCCGGCACCCGCCTGGAGTCCAGCGACCGCCAGGTGTTGTTCGCGCCGGGATGCTGGTCATGGAGCCAGTAGGCCACCCGGCGGCCCAGCGCATCGAACTCGACGCCCTGGATGATGCGGTTTTGGGTGCCGGCGATGTCGCCGTCCTTGCGCTCGTCGAGGAAGTCCGGCTCCAGCACCTGCAGCTGTACGGGAACCGGCAGGCCGTCCGAGGAGTAGCGGCGGCGGCGGCGAATCAGGCACTCGCCCGCCTCGACCACGGTCTCCATGATCTTGTGCTGCAGGCCGTAGAAGTTCTCCAGGCCGTCGGCATCGCAGGCGCCGGTTTCGGCCCAGGCCTTCCAGAGGTCGGTCAGCTTCTTGTTTCCGCGCTCGCTGCGGGCCAGCGGGCGCGGCACGATCCCAGCGCCGACCACATTGTCGGCGATGCCGGTGACGGCCCGCTCGGCGTAGGGGTTGTTGCGACGCTGGTCGCGGGCGCGGTTGCGCAGCCGGGCCAGCGCCGGGGCGTTCTCGGCGTTGGCGTCGGCGCCCGTGCTGCGCCACCCGTCGTTGCGGCGGCCCAGCGCAGCGCCGTCAAAGCCACGCTCGAGCAGCTCCAGCTTCAACTCGGCCTTGCGGCGCTGCAGTTTCAGCTCGGCGCGCCGCGCCGCCCGCCGGGGAAACAGCGTGTCGTAGATCCCCATGGTCAGTAGCCCTTGCTGAAACTGGCGTAGCGGCGGCCGCCGTCGTTGTTGCTGTTCAGCCCCAGTTCGGTAGCCATCAGCTTGAGGATGCGCATCATCTCGTCGAGATCCCGGTACTGGACGCTCTTGTCCTGGTAACGGACGGTGAGCGCGCCCTCGGCGATGGCGGCCTGCAGGGCGGTGTATTGCTCCAGGGTGTAGGCCATCAGGTGCGTTTCTCCCAATAGGACGAGCGCCGGCGCGGGCGCTCTTGTTCGTTGCCGACCGCCGCAGAGCCGCCCGGCTCTGGCTCCGCAGCCAAGGCATTGAGATCAAGGCCAAACCGTTGCTGGCTGATGCGCAACGCGGCCAAGGCGTACACGAAGCAATCCAGCGCCTCGTTGCGCCGGCCCTGATTGTCCCAGCGGTACTGCTGCACGCCGCCGACGACCTTGAGCACCTTGCTCTCGGAGGTCAGCTGCTTGACCTCGGTCTCGTCACACACCAGGTCGTTGGCCGGCAGGTGGATCACCTGAGGCTGGGTCTCCCCGATTTGGGACTTCGCCACGTCCAGCGGCAGGCGCAGGCGGCTGTAGATCAACTCCTTGGCGTTGTCAGTGCCGACGGTGGTCAGGTACACGCCTTGCTTGTTGCGCTTCGTGGGGAAGCTAGCGATGGGCTTGCCGTAAACCGGCGCGCCGATGATCGGGATCATCCAGAGCACGCCGTTCTTCTTGCTGTCGTCGCAGACCTGGTCCATGTAGTGGCCGCCGGCGTCCCAGCACCAGCGTTCGACCTTCATCAGCAGGCCATCGGCCCGGGTGAATTGGCGGTGCAGCTCCAGGTCGCGCTTGCGGCGCAGTTCCTCGCCGCCCGGGTCACCCATCAGCACGAAGCGATAAACCAGCCAGCACTCTTCGTTGGGGCCCCAGGCCCAGACCCGACCCTCGTAGCGGTCGTCCTGGGTGTCGCCGCCGCCGGTGAGGGCCACGGCCTGAGCCGGAATTTCGGCCTGCCAGACCTCGCGACGGCCCAGCAGCACGTCCCACTCGACCCGCTCACCCTGGTCTTCCTCCCAGGTCTCGCCAAGGGTGGTGTTGACGAAGGTCTTCAGGTCGCTGCGGCTGCCCTTGGCCTGGAGGAAGTCCTGCACGATTCGGCCCCAGGCCACGAAAAAGCTGTAGGCCGTCCAGATGTGGAAGCTGACCGACTCGGGGGTGGGGATCGGCTCGCCCTCGGCATCGAAGAAATCGAAGCCATCCCGTGTCCAGATGCCGGTCTTCTCGCAGACCCAGCGCGCCAAGCGCTGCGCCTCGAGCGCCTCGGGGTAGCGGATCACGCAGCCGGTGGCCTCGCACACGTACCAGGCGTCCTCCGGCTGGTCCGGGTCCCATTTGATGCCGTAGGCGCAGTCCTTGCCGCCCCACTTCAGGTACTGCTCGGCACCGCAGTGCGGGCAAGACACGTGGAAGCGCAGCAGGTGCGGCGATTTCTGAACAGCGCCTTCGATCTGGCAGCCACCCCGGTCGATGGGACCGCGCAGCTTCGGCGTGCTGCCCCTAATCGACTTCGGGAAGGTCGATCCCTCCATCCGCTTGTCGCCCAGGACCAGCGGAGAGCCCTCCTTATCGATGTCGTGATCGAAGGCCGCCAGCTCGTCGTAGATGACGGTATCGGCCGAGATCGCCCGGTAGTTCTTCGCGGCCTTACCGCCACGGCACCACAGCTGCTTGCCATGGCTGAATTTCTTGATGTCGAGCGTGTTGTCCCGGTGCTTCTTGCCGTACCAGGGTGCCAGCGCGCGGACGGCGCCGACGTCCCGGATCATTGTCTCGATCTCGGACTTCATGAAGAGGTCGGCGCTGCCGTCGTCTGGCACGAAGAACGCGATGTGCCGGCGCTTGTGCTCGATCTGGTAGGCCGAGGCCGCCAGCAGCATCTTGGAATAGCCGACGCGGGCGGACTTGATCACGTTGACGATCCGGATCTCGTCGTTGCCCATGGCGTTGAGAATTGCCACCTGGTAGGGCAGCGTCTCCCAGCGTCCCTCCTGGTAGGAGGATTCGCTGGATAGGTAGAAGTTGTCATCGGCCCAGGCGACCGGGGTCTGTGGCGCGTCGCGCCGCAGAGACAGCAAGCCGGCCGACATCGCGGCCTGGCAGGCCTCAATCTGCGCTGTCGATAAACTCGTCATGCCACTCCGGTAGGCGATCCGCCGCCTGGGCGATGGTGTTACGCGCCTTGGTCAACTCGCGGCTGATCGAGTCGAGCTGCCCCGGGGTGAGGTCGGGATGGCGGCGGCGCAGCGTCATGACCACCGTGTCGAAGATCGAACCGGCGGCCGGGATGAATTTGGCGAAAGCGAACGTGATGAAGTCGGCCGGAATCAGCCGCTTCTTGGTCACTTCGTTCTTCAGCTCCTGAGCCTCGGACTGTGCCGCGGTGAGCCGCAGGCGCTCCTGCGTGAGCCGGTATTCGATCAGCGGGTCAATGTCTCCGGAATCGGGGTCCGTTTCCGGTTTGACCTGGGCGTTTCCGAGCCCTCTGAGGTAGCGGATGTACGCCAGCCGGCAGGCGTCCACGTCGAATCCGCCTTTTCCCTTGGAGCCAGGCAGGACGCCGTCTGCAAGGAGATTGCGCACCTGGCGATCGCTGAGATCGAGGTGCTTCGCCACTTCGATCTGAGTTGCCATGCGATACCCACCCGGAACCGGAAACGGAAGTCCTGAAAAATGCTCATGTATAGAGCGAGAACGGGGCGCGAATTACCCGCAGCTGCCGGGGGTGCCGGAAGGACCCAAGACGGGGGGGGTCAGCGGTTGGCCGTGGCGAGGGCGTAGTCGAGGGCGCTCCGGAATTCGACCGCGTAGTTCGCCTTCACCATGTTCTCGGCCACCTGGAAGAACGGGAACCGCACTCGATAGCGAGGCGACCGATCGACGAAGACGAACACCGGGCGAACGGCATCGCCCCATGCCGTACTCCGCCGCTCCCACACCCCCATGGTTCCCTCGATCTCCGCAGCGAAGAAGCGATGGGCATTGCCCTTCTTGCGGCTGCGCCTGCTGCCGGTCGCGTTGGCCTGGTAGCCGCTGACGGTCTCGGCCGCGCCAAGGCCGGACAGGATCTTCATGATCGTGCTGCCCTTCACGTTGCCGTGACTGTCGAGCAAGGCGGGCGTGGGCGTGGCGTATTGGCTGGATCGCATGATGCCCCTGGCGATCAGGGCGCGTTCGAACCGCTTATGCCGGCGCGTGCCACCCTGCACGACAGGTTGCAGGTATCGGTCGGCAGGAATCCCCGAGGACCACTGGTCCTTGAACCAGACGTGAGCCTGCAGGTTCTGCTTGGTCGCCGCCTTCACGTAGAGGCTGTTCAGAGTCTGCTGGATCGGGTTGTCGAGCCGCCTGCGCATGACGCTCAGTTCGCCCTTCTTGATGCGCTGCGCCATGCGCGTGGCCGCCAGCGCCATGGCGAACGGGAGCTGTTTGCTCCCCAGTTCGGAAAACGCCCTGGACAGCTCCTTCAGCTCGGGCCGTGCGTCGATCTTCACTACCATTGAGCATTCCTCGCAGCGCCTTTGCCTGCCTCCAAAGCCGCTCCAGCCTTCGCCGGCATGCAGCGCAGGCCATCACCGTCCCTCTACCTGCCGCTCAGCCCAGCGCTTGCTCAGGACACGCACCTGATCGATGCCCAATATCCCGATGAAGCCTGAGGTGAGCAGCGTCCATGCCACGTTCAGGCCTGCGGCATTCACCGCCAGGCCAACGATCATCACCAGCAGCGCACCGACTGAAGCCTCAAGCAGCGAGCGCAGAATGCTCGGCTGATCGCCATACAGACGAATGCGCAGGTAGGACAGGACGAAGGTCAGCATCATGGTCAGGCCATGCTCGCGCAGGGCCAGCAGGACGCCGGCCCAGAATTCAGGCGACTTCTCAGGCATTGGCATCTCGATATTCCCGCGCGGGGCGTGTTGGATAGCCCGCAGCGCAGTCCCTCTGGGGAGCAAAGGAGCGAGGAGCCAGAAACAAAAAAGCCCGGCGCTTGGCCGGGCTACCGCAGGTTCACTGTCGCGCAGACAGGGCACTCAAGGTGCCTGGAAAAAATTACCTTCACAAACGCGCCTCCGCAAGAGGCAACAAAAAAACCCGGCCAGATCGCTCTGTGCCGGGCTCTCAACTGTTTTTTGCGGTAAAACCGCAATCTAGGCAGAACTTTGCACCATCCTGTTAACACTGTCAATTCATCCAGTGCTGGATATTTGAACAGTCATGCAGCCGCGCGCTTATCGAGCCAGGCCTGCACATACCACTCCCCCATGATCAGCAGCTCGCGCACCTTCATCCGCTGGATCTGCATCCGCTCTGCCACCTGGGGTTGGGTCAAGCTGTAGCAGTAGTAGAGGTGGATCGCATCCGACACATCCTCGCGCCCGGATTTCAGCCTAGCCACCGCAGCCGACACCGCCTCGGCCTCATCGTCCGTGATTGCAGCCGCTGCTCCATGCGTGCTCGGCACGTTGTCCCGCATCAGAGCCAGCAGTGGCGATACATAACGCGGCACGCCGGTGTTCTGCCACACCCACTTTCCCCACTGCGTCAGTAGATAATCAGCAGTCCGATCGGTCACTGCGCGCCTCACCTTCAACTCTGCTCCAGCCATCAACTCCCCCTTCAATCGCCAGTCCAGTGCCCACGCAACCCATGTCGCCCGCTACCACCCCGATAGTCCCGCTCGGCGCCGGCCTGTGCCGACCGGTTCGCCGCCTGCTGCCGCTCCAGCCTGAGCGACCTGCCCAGCTGGAGCACCAGCTCCTCGATCTCCAGCCTCTCACCCGTCGCCGCATCCACGAATCCCGAGCCGTGGCACCCCTCGCAGGGCATCTCGTAGAACAACCCCTTCACCACACCCTGCCCCCGGCAGCGCCCGCAAGGCGCCAGGGGGCGGGTCTGCTTCTGGAAGTCAGGCCCGTGCCGCTTCACCGGCCGACCTCCTGATCAGCTCGCGCTCGATTGCATCCAGATGGCGCGAGATCGTGCGCAGGGCCCTGTCTGCCTCGGCCAGCGCGGCCGGGTCACGCCGCCCGGGCATCGGCCGAATGCGCACCTGGCTGCCGCGCCGCCCAGCGCCCTTGATCACAACTTGGCCAGACGCCTTCCTGCTCCGCCTCCGCCAAACATCCTGCTCCTCGCGTAGCTCCGACTGCAGACGGCCAAGCTCGGCGACGCTCATGCCGCCCAATCCCACCAGCACCTCAAGCACTCACCACCTCCGTTGCTGGCTGAGCCAGATAGTCATCGATCACCGCCATAGCCTCCTTCATCCCCCTGCAGACCACCGCCCTGTAGCCCTGCCCCACCAGCGCGCAGAGCCACTCTTTCTGGCTAGCCGCCACCTCGGCATCGTGCGGAGGAGTCGCCTTGAACTCGATGTAGAGCCCATGGTGGCCACCGCGCGCCAATGCGATCGAGATATCCGGCACACCCGCCTTCACACCCTGGGCCTTCAGCTTCGCCGCCGTGGCCTTGTGCCGGTGGCCGCCGTTCGGGACGTGGTAGGCCAGCCGCCAGGCCAGCGGGTGACGCAGCCTCATCCAGTTGAACAGCGCCGCCTGCTCGTTCCCCTCGTAGTCGACCGGCGACCGCCGGCGGGGTGTTCCCACTGCAAACTGCTTCACTCCATCACCCCCCAACTTCCGCAACTGCTCCCAGGTATCCCGCGCCAGCTCGCGTAGCACGGCCTGCCGTTCCTGATCAGTCATCGAACGCCGTCACCCCTCCCTTGCCCAGCGCACTCCCCTTGCTCAGCGCCACCTCAGCCCTCCCAGTCAACCGCCCATCCCGATGCGCCGCGTCGTACATGGCCCGCAGCTCGTTCAGCGGCTGATGGCAGTAACGGCCGTGCTTGCGGCCGAAATCCGTGTAGCCCAGGTGCTGGGCGTGGAATTTGAAACCCGTGTCATGGTCATGCATCGCTCTTGCCACCTCAGCCCTCCCAGTCAACCGCCCATCCCGATGCGCCGCGTCGTACATGGCCCGCAGCTTGTTCAGCAGCTGATGGCAATAACGACCGTGCTCGCGGCTGAAATTCGTGTAGCCCAGGCGCTGGGCGTGGAATTTGAAAGCCGTTTCATGGTCATGCATCGCTCTTCCCTCGCTTGATTCCCAAATTCGCCAGCAGCGCTGCCCGGGCGCCCTGCCCGAATCCTGCCAGCCCCTGCTTGCGTAGCCGCTCCTGCAGCGCCAGCTCGCCAGCCCTCTCTGCCCGTTCGGCCGCCATGCGCGCCCCGTCCCACTCCAGCGCCTGCATGGGCGTGCCCAGGGCTTCGCCGCGGGCCAGGCGGCCCAGCAGCTGCGCGTAGGCATTCCCGAACCGGCGGCGCAGCACATCGGCACCGCCGACCCCTTGGCGCAACTCCCAGAAGCCCACCATCGCCGCGGCCAGGCGCACCGCCTCATGGCTCCAGCGCCAGCCATCCGGATCAGCACACGCCTGCACAGCCTCGCGCCAAGCTGCCTCCTCCTCGGTTAGACCCAGCATCTCGGCGGTCGGCAGGCACCAGGCCACGAACTGGCCGATGCTCGGCGCGAAGGCCGAACCGCTGCGCCGGCACTGCTCGATGCCGAAGCGCACCTGCTCGATCGTGCGGATCCCCGAGGCCTGCAGCCCCTTGGTCCAGCTGCGCTTGGCCAGCGCCAGCGCCTTGTCGTCCGGCCACGCCTGACGCCAGGCCGGGAAGATCGCCTGCAGCTGCAGGAAGACCATGTCCACCACCGCGGCGGTCTGCTCGTCGACCTCACCAAGCGGCCGGGTGAATACCTGCCCGCCAGGGAGCGCCTGCCCGGCGGCGAGCCGCGTACCGGTCATGGCGACCACGTTCCGGATCGGTTTCACAGGTCGTACTCCGTCATGGTCCGCCAGCTGGGATCGTCGAAGTCCGGCCCGTTGGCACGGCGCTGGCCCTTGCCCGGGAAGCTCACCACGGCAGCCGGCCGGGCAGCCGCCTGCAGCGCGTCGCGCTTGACCCAGTTGACCAGGGCCGCCAGCCACTCGCGCTCGGTCTTCGCCAGCCCCTTGGCCTCGTGGTGGATCACGAAGCCGGCGATGGCTTTGCGGTCGAACAGATCCATCGGCAGGCCGGCCATCGCGGCACGGGCCTTGAGCTGCTGCTGATCGGGTGCCCACTCCAGGTGCATCGGAAATAGGCCGGCAACGGGCGCTGTCGGCTCGGCATGTGCGGCCTGGGCAGGCTCCTGCTCCGGCTCGACGGGCGCTGCGACCTCACCCGCGGGAGTGAGAGGGGCTTTTACCTCTGTATCTGTATCTGTATGGTTCAACGCCTGTTCAACGGACGTTGAACGAATGCTCAACGTCTGTTCAGCGTCCGTTGAGCGTTCGCTTGACCGACGCTTGGCGGATGCTTTGCCAGCAGCCTTCGCCTTGCCGGATTTGGCGTTCACGGCCTCCAGATCGCGGTCGATCCGATGGTGAGACCATTCGGTGTCCGTCACCTCGAAGAAATCCTCGAGGGTTTCGCGCACTTCCTCCCATTCAGCGAGGGACAGCCGTGCAACGGTCGCCAAGCGTTTGTTCAACGACTGCTCGTCCTTCGCCTTGAAGGATTCGCCGCGCTGCCAGTAGTTGAACATCAGGAGCAGGTACGCGCCGTGCTCCAGGGCGGTGAGGTGCGCGGTGTCGGCCAAGTAGTCGGCGACGTACAGCTGCATGTAGGGGAGCGCGGCCATCAGGCAACCCTCCCCGCCAGCTTCTCGCCCAGCAGCGCCAGCCCCTTGCGCGTCACCAGCACCTGCTCGGCGACCTTCTGCTGCCCGGTGTCGTCATCGATGCCCAGCACCTTCAGCTTGTGCACCAGCACGCCCTGCTGCAGGCGCGGCTGATAGGCCAGCCAACGGCTGGAGCCGGCCCGTCGATAGATCCAGCGGTTCTCCTGCAGCCACTGGAACAGCACCTTGGGCTGCAGGCCGACCTGCTTGGCCGCGTCGGTGATACAGATCGCGCCAGCAGTCTCGGTCAGCACCTCCAGGGCGTGCACCTTCGGCGCCTGCTCGGCGACCACGTGGCGCAGGCCGATGTTCTGGTCGGCCAGATCGGCAGCCAGGCGCAGCGCCTCGGGCAGCGTTTGCGGAATTGCCGGAGCGTGACATGTCACGCCATAGCTTCCGGTCTTGCGGATGCTGGGCAACACCTCGCCCACCACCCACTCCTCGAAGCGCTCGGCGGCCGGGAGCTGGGATTTCATCACCAGGCGGTACAGATCTCACTCGGGGATGAGCGTCATGTCCTGCATGCCGCCGGCGGTAAGGACGCCCTGAATCAGGGCCCCCTTGCAGTGACTGGCAATCGCATTGCGCGGCTTGGCATAGCCGAGCACCTCAGCCACATCCTTCGCCACGAACCACGGCTCGCCGTCGATGGTCACGACGCGAACCTCGGCCTTCTCGAAATTGAACAACTGGAGCTCTTGAGTCATAATCTTTCCCGATTGCTGTGTTTTCGAAGAAGCCGGGTGGCAGCCCGGCTTTTTTGTGCCCGCAGAAAAGCCAGGCACTGCGGATTCGCAGACCTTCATCAGTTCCACTCCAACTGGTGTATTCCCTCAAGCTGCTCCATACGCGTTTTGGCGATCTGGAGGATTGCCTCGATCTCCTTCTCGTTGAAACAGCGGGCCTCGGTCGGGACGATCTTCAGATCGAGCACGGCCAGGATTTGCGAGAACTCTTGGAATTTCTCCGGCTTCATGCGGCTGATCGTCGACTCGTCGCACCCGACTGCATGCGCGACAGCCGCGTTCCCGACCGATCCAAGCCTCTGCATAAGCTGGCTGTAGTTCTTGCGAGCCCTTGCGTCTTGCTCAGGGCTTAATGTCATCGTCATGGTTATGCAGCCTTTGGTCTTGGGATGTCAGAGCAGAGCTCCCAGGCCTGGATAGCTCCGCAGGTTTTTTACTTGAGCTCGAAAGGCGATGGCTGCACTCATGCGGCACGCACCGGAAAGCCATTGCGATACCGCTGGTTGAGTAACGCCAAGCTCAGCCGCCGTTTTCATCTGGCCTCCGAAGTGGGCGACCAGTCGTTCGATAGGGTTCTTCATTTTTCCACCATTGATAAGTATGCTTATATACTAGGCAATAAGGAGCCTTATTTGCAAGCTCATAAGCTCGCTTATACATTCGCGCGCATGAACCTCTCTCAGCGCATAAAGGCAGCCCGCAAGCACGCTGGACTTACCCAGCGGCAACTTGCTGAGGCGGTAAACGTGGAGCAGCCCCTGATTTCTCAGCTTGAAACAGGGAAGACGCTCAAAAGCGCGCACATCGCCCAAATGGCAAAGGTGTGCGGAGTCAGCGCTATCTGGCTGGCTAGCGGCGAGGGTGAAATGCTTCCAAGCGACGCTGGCAATGACGCGAACGTCGAGTCAGGCTCGCTTGTGCCCGCAGCTGATAACCACAAGGAGGTCGCCGCGGCAAAGGTGCTGGAGATGCTGCAGCGGCACGGGAAGGGCCTGAGTGCGGCCGTCAGAAAGCAGATCGTCGATGCCGTCGCTGACTCTCTGGCCGAATCAGAGCCCACGTCCAGCCCGCAAAGCAACGTCATCATCGCCGACTTCCTGCCCCCGACCCCGGCCGGTGATGCGATTCGCATCGTGCACTACGACGTTCGGACAGCTCTAGGTGGCGGGCAACTGGTCCCGGACTACCCCGAGATAATGCCGGATCTGCTCGTCAGCAAGCAGCACTTGCAGGAACTGGGCGTCATCTACAAAGACCCCTGCCACCTCAAGATGCTGACCGGCTACGGACAGTCCATGGCGCCCACAATCCAGCACCTGGACCCGATGATCGTCGATGTGAGCATCCGCGAGTTCGAGGGCGACGGGATCTACTCATTCGTCTGGCAGGGCCATTTCTACACCAAGCGCCTGCAGGTGGCCGACGCAGAGCATTTCGAGATGATTTCGGACAATCCGAATCACAAGGACCGGATGATCCGGATCGACGATATCTATATCCAGGCTCGCGTCCTGCTGGTCTGGAACGCCAAGAAACTGTGAGCCGCCTGCCCGCCGAGCAAGGTCAGGGTGTAGCCCTTACGAGATAACTGCCATCTGCGCCCGCGTCCTGCTAGCGTGGAATGCTAGCGCGCTCGAAACCTGCTGACCGGATGTTGCATGTTAATTTTTT
This sequence comes from Azotobacter salinestris, assembly GCF_009363155.1. Taxonomy (NCBI): domain Bacteria; kingdom Pseudomonadati; phylum Pseudomonadota; class Gammaproteobacteria; order Pseudomonadales; family Pseudomonadaceae; genus Azotobacter; species Azotobacter salinestris. Next base: position 4,806,763 of record NZ_CP045302.1, on the reverse strand, counting down.
CTACCTACAATGTAGGTACGAAAAGTTAACATGCAGGTTCTCAGATGCCGATCCAAGAAACGTCAGTGATCAAGCACGCCGGGGATGTTCGCCCTGCCCTTAGCCAAATAGGCTTGAGTGCAGAGAAGGTCATTCAGATTGCGAAGGCGGCCTCCTACGCTAGGGCGGAGTATCTGCCCGGCATTGATCCTGTCAATGCACCTGGAACCAAAGCGCACCAGGCTGGCATTCGGCAGCTTCGCCTAGAGATGCTGCCGGCGGGCTGGAAGTCCGGAAGGTTCAACAATATTGAAGTGGTTGTTAACCATGATTTAGGGCTGATGCTTGGATTCCAGAATGTTGACCGTGCGTGCGAAGAGTCTTCACCTATCTCAATATCGGATCGCGGGGAAGGAACCAGGCAACTGGTCGCCAGGCCTTATGAGGCTGACCTTTTCAAGCAGGACAATAATCAACTCCAGGCTCCGCGCTCGGGCGCATTCCCTTTAGTTTGGTTTGTTTGTGTAGCTGCCGACAAAGACAAGCTTCAAGTCGAAGTTTCTCGCCCAAAGCCATTTGATGGTTCTCAATTCAAAGGATTTTTTGAGCGTATCTTTGTAGCTGATGAGAATCTTGAGGCACCAGTAGTTGCCGCCAAGGTAGAGCCGGAAGAAGAGGATGATCATGAAATTGTGATCACCAAGAAGCAACATGGCCATTCTTAATATCACGCGCCTGGCTTTTGCTAGAAAACGCCGAAAACTTACAAAAAAGCAACTAGCCGAGATTGCCGGGATTTCGCATGTCACATTAAGTAGAATAGATAAAGGTGTGACGCTTGACCCTAGCGATGAAACTGTTTCATCGCTAGCGAAAGCGCTTGGGTATCCTGTTAGTTTTTTTTATCTGGATGACATCGATGAGCTAAAGGAAGATCAAGTAAGCTTCAGGAGCCTAAAAGCTATGACAGCCAGGCAGACTAACGCTGCGCTTGCAAGCGGTGTACTTGGCTATATTTTTAACGATTGGGTATCTAGTAAATTCAACTTGCCGGAGCCAGATCTTCCTGATCTTCGAGTTGAAGATCCAGTCTCAGCCGCTGCCGCAATTCGTAGGCATTGGGGCATAGGATTTAGGCCAATACCTAATCTTATAAAGTTGCTGGAAGCTAAAGGTGTTCGAATCTTCACTTTGGCAGAAGGAAAAAATGTAGATGCCTTTTCTTTTTGGCGAGATGAAGTTCCTTACATTTTTCTTAATACGCTTAAGTCGGCTGAGCGTAGTCGATTCGACGCAGCGCATGAGCTCGGGCACTTGCTTTTGCATGCCCACGGATACCATGACGGTCGCGAGGTAGAAAGAGAGGCAGATCAATTCGCCTCACATTTCCTTGTTCCGCGAGAGGACTTGATTGCAAATCTCCCTTCGATCAGCTCTCTTGCTCAACTTGTTGCCAGCAAGCATCGCTGGGGAGTATCCGTGGCTGCACTTGCTCGCGCATCTAAGGATGCCGACCTGATTACAGATTGGCACTACAGGGAGTTATGTAAGCAGATAGCTACATCCGGGTTTAGAACAAATGAGCCTGAATCGATGCCTCGTGAAAGCTCTATCCTATGGAGAAAAGTATTAGAAGAACTGTGGAAAGAGCGCTTCACGAAGGAAAGCATCGCGGCACAGCTTAGCTTGCCTCTTGATGAGGTAGACTCGCTCCTGCGAGGAGTTTTGGGAGGCAGGGCTACGCTGGAGCGAGAAACATCACCGCCTTCGCTGCACGTAGTCTAGCTATCCAGCATTGCGTTCGAAGCCCCGCCTCGCGCGGGGCTTTTCGTCTCACCCCCTCACGACCTCCCTCAGCCACGCCTGCAGCCAGACCCTCTCCTACTCCTTGACGACCCGGGCGAGCACCGACTGCTGATACAGCGCGAGCCGCATCTTCTGCTCAAAGGGCGTGAGCCCTTTCCAGTTACAGAGCAGCCCCTGATCACCCCGCATATTTTTCAAACCCGCGTCGTCAAACTCATGCGGATCATCTGATCGCATATTCAGATACAGCCCTACGGCAAACAGGCTGCAGATCAATAACGCAAGGGAAAAAATGATGCTGATCGTCCACATAGGCTGCCCTCCATAGCATGGTTGTTTTGCAACCACTGTAATGTAGCAGGACGATCAGATTTAGCTTGATGCCGAGCATACTACCGACCAACGGCAGACGGCCCAGGGCGAGGCTCTGCGTTTCTATCCTTTCACGTACTCCCTCAGCCGCTCCTGCAGCCACTCCTTCTCTCGCTCGGCAATCATGGCCATAGCACGCGCCTGATGACCCGCCAGAATTCTCCTGCGCTCTTCAGGCGTAAACTGATTCCAGTCATGGAAAAGATCAGCAGATTGGTCTGCCCCGGCGGCTGCATGCTGGCGTTCCCACATGGCCAGGGCTACACAAAAAACGGACAAAAGAAAGCCGGCCAGCGCAAAAAGAAGCATGGTAGATGTCATGGTTCTTCCCTGAATTGGTGTGTCTCGTATAAAAACGTAGCGCCTTAGTCAGGAATTTCATGGGCTCCTGATGAACGGCATGCGAGCAACCAAGCGCCTATCAGATCGCCTTGTTGTATGCTGTATATAAATACAGTAAGGAGTGAGCCAAATGGCCAAGCCAGCCAAGAAAACCGCCGTCCGTCAGCCCTCCAGCTATGAGCTGATGGGCGCCCGCATCCAGAAGCTCATCAACTCACCAAAGGCGCAGCAGGCCAGGGACGTTACAGTCCACCGCCTGCCGGACGAGTCGGAAGCCGATTGGTCACGCTTCCTCGATGAGGTTGCCGAGTCCGAGAACGTCAAAATCTCGCACATCGAGAGCGGCGGCATCCGGCTTACCTGGACCGTGACAGCCGAGTAGTACCGCCACTCATCCCCTCAAGCCCGCCCCGCGCGGGGCTTTTCATCTCAGCCCTTCTCAACCTGCACGGGCTCAAGCACGCTTCTTCTGCTGCTCGGCCTGTACCGCCTCCCAGCCCTTGCAGGCTAGAGCCAGTTGGCGCGGCACCGCCTCACGGCCGCTGCTGTAGCGGCTGATGGTGCGCGCAGACACGCCAAGAGCGCTGGCAGCCTGCTCCAGGCCGAAGCCAGTGCGTGATCGCCATCCGATGATCTCGTCCGGCGCGGCTTGAGCCAGGGCGTCGAGATAGAGGGTGTCGGCGCCGATCTGGATGTCCAGCGCCGGCCACTCCACCGTCCAGCCGTCGTCGCCCAGAGCGGCGCCGACGAAGGCCATGGCATTCTGCAGCGGCTTCAGGCCGGGGTATTGGGCCACGTCCTCGCGCATGTCCAGGACGAAGCGGCGGCCGTCGATAAAGGTCAGCTCCAGCCGGTGGCCGGGGCGCGCCTGCACGGCCCGCAGGCGGGGGCGTTTCATGGATGCCATAGGTTCCACTCCTCCAGCAGTTCGGCCCGGTGCGCGAGGCTTTTCGTCTCTGCCCTACCGCTTCATCGCCTGCTCATACACGGCGCTACGCTCCCGTTTGCCAACGGCCACCACGACTACCACCACCCGCTCGTCCTCGACCCGATAGACCAGCCGGTAGCCGGCGGACTTCAGCTTGATCTTGTAGCAGTCCTTGAGGCCGTGCAGTGCGTCGCCCGGCACGCGAGGGTTACGGCGGCGCTCGTCGAGCTTTCGCAGCAGCTGCAGACGGATCGCCCCGCCGAGCTTGCGCAACTCCTTCAGCGCCTGGGGAGCCCACTCGACCGCATACTCAACGGTCATGCTCAGTATCGCGCTCAGCCTCGGCGATCAGGTCTTCCAGCGCCACGCGGACGGTCGGCTCGTTTGCCTCGATCCGCTCCCGAGCTACCCGGATCAGCTCCAGATCGTCCAGGCGCTCCATCATGGCCTCGAACACGTCAGCCGGCACCATGTAGCCCATGACACGGTTGTGGTTCAGCACAGCTACCGGAGCGCCGCCAGCGCTGCTCAGCACGGCGGAAGGGTTCTTCTTCAGCTCGGAAACGCTAACGGCGACGTCAGCCAAGATGCTCTGCATAATAAAGCCTCCTATTAAGGGCTTTATTTTGGTCCTTTACTCATTTTTGAGCAAGGCATGGCGGCTTGCTTGGCTCCGGCTTTTCATTTCACCCCTTCGCGCACTCCCTCAGCCGCACCCGTAACCACTCCCTCTCCTGCTCGGCGATCCTGGCCCGCACGCGCCGCTGGTACAGAGCCAGGCGCTGCCTCCGGGCGACCGGCGTGAGCCAGTCCCAACCGGCGAACAGATCCTCATCTGTCCACCACGTCATCCAAGTCCGGGTCGCGCTCGTCTTTGGGGCGTGTCCACTCCTCGATGTACAGACCTATGGCGAACAGGCCACAGCCTGCCAGTGCGAGAAAGAGAACCGAGTTGATCGTCATTGGGTCGCCCTCCTTGGCGTTGAGATTCCAGCAGGGTAGCTATTAGCGGCCAGCGCACCACTGTGGCGCACTCAAGATGCTATCCACTTCACATGTCGGCCGGGCCATCAGAATGGGGATTTGTCCCTTTCCACCATCTCGAACTCCCGATCATCTGCCGGGGCGGCATTGTCCGCTTGGCGCTCCCACCGTAGCGTCACGCCGCCATCGTCGTTGACAGCCATCTCCAGGCCATCCGTCTCGGCCAGCAGCTCCAGCACCCCCTCCCATGCGTCGTCCGGATCGGTGTCCAGCCGGTGAATAGTCACCCGGCGATCCAGCTGCGCCCGCAGCGCGTTGATCATCGACGAAACCCGTAGCCCAAGCCTCTCCAGCGGAGTGAGTTCCTGGGGCTGCTGCTTCTGGGCTTTCTGCCTGGCCATATGCCACTCATTTACTGTATGCACATACAGTAAGCATTTGCACACAGAGAGCCAAGCCCTTGCTGCCAACTCGGTCACAACCGTTCCGATGGGCGATTTTGTTGGCCGAAAAAATATAAGCAAACTTATTGACCGCCAAGATAAGCATGCTTATATTTACTCCATCGACGCGCTGCCAAGCAGAGACCCTCAAAAGGCCCTTGGTGCACAGCGCCGAGACAGGCAGCGATGCCTCCGGGTAGCCGGGAACGCTCTTTCACAAATCGGGTTTCAAGATTTACCGCTGCTCAGCGCCGAGAGGCGCACGACGAGCAGCCCATGTGGGCTCTGGAACCCACCTGCTCAGAACCATGTCGAGCGTCAGCTAGCCAGGAACACAGGGCTGGCCACGCAGAACGGGTCGAGGGTTGCGCTGCAAATGCTCCCTGCCGGGTGCCTGAGACGAAGGCGATTCACCGGTACAGCAGGCGCAGCGATAAGTCACCGCCCAGCCGGATTGTGGCGAGTAACGCCGGCCAGCAAGACCAGAAGTTTTCACTGAAGCGCCTGAGCGATCGGGCGCTTTGGGAAACTACTGAAGAAGGAAACCCCCATGTCAATCTCTATCGCAACCACCAAGCCCTCAACTACCAAGGTCTCAGGCGACGCAGCAGCCACCGCATTCGAGCGCGAGATGCGCGCCCTGGGCTACCGCAACTTCCAGCAGGAGCGCGGCCGGTACTGCCTCCAAATCCTGAACGACCTGAAGCTCGCCTACCTGGCCGGCTGGCGGAATGGCTACGTAGCTGACAAGTGCGCCGCCGCCTAACCCACCGCCAGGCACCCCATCCACCTAGAGCTTGCCTAGGGCAGACGCTAATCAGCGCCTGCGTTTAACCCTCCGCCCGGGCGGGTGCCAAGCACCGGGCACAGACACTGCAACACCGTGGCCGTTCGGCATGCGGCGGCGTTAGCGCGGCTCCTACAAGCCGCAGGTCAGGTGCTCTCACCACCCGGACCAAAGCGCGCAACCGTTCGAGTAAACGGCAAGCCAAGGCGCCGCATGAGCGTGCGGTTCCCGCTTCGGGGTGTAGTCGCGCACCCAGCGACAGAGCGACCGCCTGGCCGGCGTAACCGGCTATCCTTTTCCATTTCTAAACACTTGATAATAATTATCATTAGCATATGATGCAGAGACCGTCGGCAGATCGGTATGCAAGCGGCGTCAGCCGGCCATCTCCTACGATGGCCACGCCGGGCCTCACGGCTCCCGGCAAAGCGCGCAGCCTGTTCGAGTAATCCGCAAGACAGGGCAGCGATAGCGCCACGCGGTCTGTAGTCACGCAGACGTCGAAAGAGTGACCGACTGGCTGGCGTAACCGGCCTTTTCCCATCCCCTTCACATACCTTCTGTCTTACAAAGAGCCAGCCGCTTGGCTGGGTGTACGGCTCGTGGCCTACCTTACGAACACCGTCGGCGGATCGGCATGCCGTCAGCGTTAGCTGGCCATCCCCAAAGATGGCCACGCCGGGTTTTGAAGTTCCCCCCCCGGCAAGGCGCGCTGTCGGTTCGAGTAATCTGCAAGCCAAGGAGGACAGCACCTTCCATTCCTCTTGGCAGGCACGCCAAGGGCGACAGAGTGCCCGCCTGGCCGGCGTAACCGGCCACACCTCCCGCTCTTGTGGGAAGGACCTCACCGCAGGGTTCAGCAAGGACTGTAACCGTCCGGCCAAGTCATCTGGCTTGAACCCGCCAGGCTAAGAGATGGTGTCCACCTATTTATCGTGGACACCATTTCAAGGCTTTCAAGCGGGGAATCATGCAGCGACGTTCTTATTCCAAGGCCTTCAAGGCGCAGGTCGTGCAGGAGTGCAGCCTGCCCGGCAACTCGGTTGCCAGCGTGGCCCTGAGCCACGGCATCAATACCAATGTGGTTCATCGCTGGAGAAGATTGGCCGCATGCTCCCCGTCGACCGGGACACTGCCCGCCTTTCTTCCGGTGACGCTGGAGCCGCTGGTTCAGTCGGCGACTTTCGACCAGGCGGAGATCCGCATCGAGATTCCCCATCGCCGTACAAGCTTGACCGTGCACTGGCCGGCGGGCGATGCCGAAGGCTGTGCCCGGTTCGTCCGCGAGCTCCTGCAATGATCCGCATCGATGCCATCTGGCTCGCCACCGCGCCGCTGGATATGCGGGCCGGAACGGAAACGGCGCTGGCCAGGGTGGTGGCGGTCTTCGGTGCGGCGAAGCCGCACAACGCCTACCTGTTCGCCAACAAGCGGGCCAACCGCATGAAAGTGCTGGTTCACGATGGTTTCGGTGTCTGGCTGGCCTCGCGCCGGCTGAACCGGGGCCGCTTCGTCTGGCCGGGCAGCTGGCAGGGTGCCCAGTTTGAACTGAGCGCCGAGCAGCTTCAGGCCCTGGTGGTCGGGCTGCCCTGGCAGCGGGTCGGATCGGGGGCCGAAATCCGCCTTTTATAGTTGACCGTCAGGTGCCCCATGCCGCGCAATTGACCGAACGGCCTATCGCCGGGAGCGATCAAGGCAGGCACACTCGGCGCCATGACTTCTGCTTGCTTCGACCATCTGACTCCCGAGCAACTGCGCGAACTGGCGGCGCAGTTGACGCAGCAAGTCCATTACTACAAAACCCGCGGCGAGCAGCTGGCTCACGAAATTGCCGTCCTCAAGCGGCATCGGTTTGCCCGGCGCAGCGAGCAGCTCGGTGCTGCCCAGCTCAGCCTGCTGGACGATCTGCTCGATACCGATATCGCGGCCATCGAAGCCGAGCTCGAGGAGCTGGCTCCAGCTCCCGCCGCTGCCGAGCCACGCCAGCAGCCCAGGCGCACAGCCTTGCCGCCGCAGTTCCCCCGCACGCTGATCCATCACGAGCCGGACAACACGCAGTGCGCCTGCGGCTGCCAGCTCAAACGCATCGGTGAAGATGTCAGCGAAAAGCTCGACTACACCCCGGGCGTCTTCACGGTGGAGCGGCATATCCGCGGCAAATGGGTCTGCGAACGATGCGAAACGCTGATCCAGGCGCCGGTTCCGGCCCAGGTGATCGACAAGGGCATCCCGACTGCCGGGCTGCTGGCCCAGGTCATGGTGGCCAAGTTCGCCGACCATCTGCCCCTGTACCGGCAGGAAAAGATCTTCGGCCGGGCCGGTTTCGCCCTCCCGCGCTCGACCCTGGCGCAGTGGGTCGGCCGCTGCGGCGTGCAACTGCAACCACTGGTCGATGCACTGCGGGACATAGTCCTGGAGCAGAACGTCATCCATGCCGACGAGACCCCGGTACAAATGCTCGCGCCGGGCATGAAGAAGACCCGGCGCGCCTATGTCTGGGCCTACGTTCCCAGCCCGTTCGCCGAGCTGCGTGCGGCGGTCTACGACTTCAGCCCCAGCCGTGCCGGCGAGCATGCCCGCACCTTCCTCGGCGACTGGCGCGGCCAACTGGTCTGCGACGACTTCGCCGGCTACAAGGCCTGCTTCGAGCAGGGCGTGACCGAGATCGGCTGCATGGCCCATGCCCGGCGCAAGCTCTACGACCTGCATATCGCCAACCAGAGTCAACTGGCCGAACAGGCTCTGCGCTACATCGGTCAGCTGTATGACGTCGAGCGCGAGGTACACGACTTGCTGCCCGATGAGCGACAGCGAATACGCCAGGAAAAAGCCAAGCCCATCGCCGATGCCCTGCACGGCTGGATGCTCGCCCAGCGCCGGTTGGTGCATGAAGGCACGGCCATCGCCAAGGCACTCGACTACAGCCTCAAGCGCTGGGCGGCCCTGGTGCGCTATCTCGATGACGGCATGCTCGCCATCGACAACAACGGGTGTGAAAACCAGATCCGCCCGTGGGCCATCGGCCGTGCGAACTGGCTGTTCGCCGGCTCGCTGCGCAGCGGCAAACGTGCGGCTGCGCTGATGACACTGATCCAGTCAGCGCGGTTGAACGGCCATGATCCGTATGCCTATCTGAAAGATGTGCTGACCCGGCTGCCAACGCAGAAGGCCAGTGGGCTCACCGAGCTGCTGCCGCACAACTGGATGCCTGCCAGCAAGGTGTAATCCCCAGCCGCTTACCAAGGACTATTCATTCAGCTGACTCGTTTGGCTGTGCGCTACATCCTCGGTCTACGCTAGGAAAACCGTCGGCAGATCGGTATGCCGTCAGCGTTAGCCGGCCATTGCTCAATGGTGGCCACGCCGGACTACAGGGCTCCGCAAGGCGCGCAGTCGGTTCAAGTAATCTGCAAGCCGGGGGCTCCACGCCCTCACCCAGTTGGCAGGCACGCCAGCGGCGACAGAGTGCCCGCCTGGCCGGCGTAACCGGCCACACCTCCAACCTCTCAAGCTGGTTTGATAGCAGATGTACTGCATGTGTCTTGGGAGCTTGCGCAGGGAAGGACCTTCCCACCGCTGGGTTTGTAAAGAGCTACCCGATAGCTACCTTACTTATTACTCCCTGTCAGCTTAGGGGAGCACTTGCACAGTAGGCATTTGCAAGGAGCCGCCGGCAGATCGGCATGCTGGTAGCGTCAGCTGGCCATTCCTAATGGCCACGCCAGGGTACCTCGTCCTCCTGCAAAGCGCGTAGCCGGTTTGAGTAATCTGCAAGACACGGAAGTTCGTGACACCGTCCCCGTCTGTAGTCACGCAGGCGTCAACAGAGTGACCGCCTGGCCGGCGTAACCGGCCGCCCCTCCCCCAATCCCCGTGCTCATCAGAAAGCCATCTCGCCCGAGGCGGCTTCCTCATGCGCGCGCGACCCACCCCAGCAACCACGAGAACCCTCACATGAAGCTGATCGACATAGTGCAATCGGCAGGCGTCGCCGCGACCGCGACTCTGCTTGTCCTGGCCGCCGGAGCCCTGGCCACCCACGAGGCCCAGGGCGCCGAGCTGCCGGCACCGAACGTAACCCTGCGGAACGTGCAGATCATGGACACCGCCCACGACTCTTGGGCGGTGGCGACCGCCGTCAACACCAGCGACCAGGCGCTGGTAGAGCCCATCATCGTCTTGGAACTGCCCGACGGCACCAAACTGCGCCACGTCGGCCCCTCCCGCGTCGATCCAGGCGAAGCCTGGAGGATCTTCGAGCGCATACCTGGCACAGAGCAAATGCAGGCAGGAGAGCAGCATGGAAATCGCGACTGAGCACCGCGGCATGACCACCCGCTGCCCGCGCACAGCGCTGGCCTGGTGCAAAGCAGGCGGCTCCATCCGCATCGTCACAACTGGGGCAACCACAGCCATGTGCCGCGCCGATTACTGGCGGCACATCAAAGCAATTGCAAGCCTGGAAGCAAGGCATGCGGCATGAACAACGCCATCCAGCTCATCAAACACGCCCAGCAGCTCGCCACATCCCGCGGAGAGCCCCACATCGTAGTTCAGGTAGCCAGCGGCCAGATCGTCGTCACGCGGGACGGCAAGCTGCGTGGGGCGATATTGCTGGAGAGGTGCTTTCCATGACTGCCAAGAACGCCGCCGAACGCAAGCGCGAAGAGCGCGAGCGCAAGAAGCTCAAGGAGGAAGAACGCCTCGCCCGCCTCCTCTCCCGCCGCATCAAGCTCGACCTGTTCAAGGCTACCGACGCCAAGCTGATCCGCTCGATGGAGCGCACCGACATCGAGGAACCGCAGGATCTGATCACCCGGCTCATCCATGGCGCCGACCGCCTCAGCGACGAGGCCCTGGCCGAGCTGATCCGCCTGCCGTAGCTGTCACGCCTACCTGTCACGATGATATGGCGAGTACACCGCTACGCTCGCCGTATTTTCTGATCCGGCACTGCATGCCGGAGAGCATGCAGCTCGTCGGCATCCTGGTTCAGATCATGAACCACCCTCAGCAGCCGCTGGCGAAGTAATCCGTTATCGAGCTGTTCAATCGCTCGCATGACCTCAATCGCAGCCGCCTCATTGTTGGCGGCTACTGAATCCAAAGTTTTGCGGATGTTTCTCACCACTCGGCTCACAAGATTCTCCCCCTGAAAATTTGGGCCGGGTTTGTTAGACCACAGGATTTCCTTTTGATTTCAGCCGTTTGAGTTCGGGCGGCACCGTTTGTCTGGAGAAAGAACCATGAGCACCTTTGCCGTCTTCGGCATGACCGCGCATTACGCTCGCGAGGAAGCCCGAAAGAATACGCCGACTGTCGTCTTGAAGGTTCAGCTGACCGAGTCGCAATGGCTCGAAGCCGTCGAGCGACGAGCCGAGAAGACCATGGGCGGCGCTCGTGTCGTCCAACTGAGCCCCCTGTTCGACGCCCCACAATTCGCTCAGCAGTACATCGAACTGCTGCGCAAAGCCGGTCGCTGCCGTGATCTCAAGATTCGAGCAAAGGTGAAGGCTGACGCGCCGGCAGCAGGCCGCACGAAGAAGAAGGCGCCGGCCACCATATGGAAGGACGTTGCATGACGGCCTTCCATACCCAGTTCGGCCTCAACTTCACCGGCGAGATCGTCGTCGACCTGTTCGCCGGCGGCGGAGGTGCGAGCACCGGCATCGAGCAGGCTCTCGGCCGCCCGGTGGATGTGGCCATCAACCACGATCCCGATGCCGTGAGCATGCACACCCTGAACCACCCGCATGCCAAGCACTACCTCAGCGACGTCTACGAGGTATGCCCGCTGGAGGCCACTGCCGACCGCCCCGTCGGCCTGCTGCACGCCTCGCCGGACTGCACGCATCACAGCCAGGCCCGCGCCGGCCAGCCGCGTAGCCGCAAGATCCGCGCGCTGGCGTGGGTAGTCATCAAGTGGGCCGGCACGCTGGCCCGGCACGGCCGAGCGCCACGGGTGATCACCCTGGAGAACGTCGAGCAGATGCTGCAGTGGGGCCCGCTGGTGGCCAAGCGCTGCGCCAGCACCGGTCGCGTCGTGAAGGTTGACGGCAGCGTGGCCGCCCCGGGCGAACGCGTGCCGGTTGCCGAGCAGTACCTGGTCCCCTGCAGCAAGCGCCGCGGCCGCAACTGGCAGCACTTCGTCGGCGCGCTGCGCAGCCTGGGCTACGCAGTGCAGTGGCGCGCCTACGCAGCCTGCCTGCATGGCGCTGCCACCCTGCGCAAGCGGCTCTACCTGGCGGCGCGCCGCGACGACATGCCGATCCGCTGGCCCGAACCCAGCCATGCCGCCAAGCCGAAGCGCGGCCAGCGCAAGCTGAGCACCGCTGCCGAGCACATCGACTGGTCGATCCCGTGCCCGTCGATCTTTCTCGATGCCGAGGAAGGCAAGGCTCTCGGGGTTCGCCGGCCGCTGGCCGAGAAGACCCTGGTGCGCCTGGCCAAGGGCATCCAGACATTCGTCATCGACAACCCCGACCCATTCATCGCCCCGGACGGCGCCGTCGGCAGCCTGGCGGCGATGGCGCAGAACGTGACCGGCATCGCCCCGCGCAAGCCGCTTCCGACCGTCCTGGCCGGCGCCGCCCGCTTCGCCGCGGTGAGGTGCGAGGTCGCGCCGCTGATCACCGAGCACGCCAACGGCAGCAGCCAGCGCAACATGCCGGCCAGCGAGCCGCTGCGCACCATCTGCAGCGAGGTGAAAGGCGGGCACTTCGCCCTGGCGGTCGCCTACTTGGCCCAGCAGAACGGCGGCTTCAACGAAACGCCCGGCCACCCGCTGACCAAGCCCATGACCACCATCACCAACACCGGCAGCCAGCAGCAGCTGGTGACCGCCAGCCTGATGACCCTGCGCAAGAACTGCGTGGGCCGCGAGCTGACGGATCCGGTACCGGTGATCACTGCCGGGGCGGAGCACCACGCCCTGGTGGCCTGCACCCTATCGCCCGATGTCAAGGCCGGCGCGCTGCGGGTCGCGGCCTTTCTGACCAAGTACTACGGCCAGGGCGACGGGCAAGACCTGCGCGACCCGCTGCACACCATCACGACCAAGGACCGGCTGGCCCTGGTCACCGTCGCAGTGCGCGGCACACCCTACGTCATCGTCGACATCGGCATGCGGATGCTCACCCCGGCCGAGCTCTACGCCGCCCAAGGCTTCCCGAAGGGTTACGTCTTCGACCGCGGGCACGACGGGCGAATCTTCTCGAAGAAGGTGCAGGTGCGCTTCGTCGGCAACAGCGTCAGCCCGCCGCCGATGCGTGCCCTGATCTCCGCACTCTTCGCCGAGGAGCTGCAGGTTCAGCAGCGTCTGCTGGCCTGACCCATCTCACCATCAACAGACCGCCCGGGGCCCGGGCGGGCAAGGAGTTCCTATGCCTCTATCCCCCATCTACTGCCGCAGCCGAAGCGACGGACGCCTGCACCGCTTCGGCTCGAAGGACTGCATCCGCTGCCGGCCGGTGACCCACCAGCCCAAAGGCAGCATGTGCGCAGCCTGCCGCCACGCCCTGAGCAACTGCAGCGCCCTGCCCTTCGCATCGATGCCGGAACTCAAGCGAGCCGGCCAGACAGTCATCGTCCGCTGCACGCAGTTCCAGTGCAGCAAGTAATCCCACTCCACCCACACTCCCCGGCCAAGCCGCGCCTGGGGCAGGAGACTTTTGCCCATGAGTTTGATCACTGTCGACCAGGCGGCAGAGCTTCTGAGCGTCTGCAGCCGCACCGTCTACAACATGGCCGCCGACGGCCGCATACCGGTAGTCAGGATGCGCGGCCGGAGCCTGCGCGTCCATCGCGAGAAGCTGGAGGCAATGCTCGAAGATGAAGCCGCTGCTAGTATTCGCGCCGCGGGCGGCGTGAAGGAGAACACCACATGCCGTACAAACGAGGCGACTCACCTTTCTGGTGGGTCAGCTACAAGCTACCAACTGGAAAGTACGTTAGACGATCTTCTGGGACAGAGGACTACGCGGCGGCAAAGGCGCTAGAGCAGCAGGCCCGAGCAGACGCATGGAAGGAAAAGGAATGGGGCGTGAATCCGCCCCGGAGCTTCGAGGAGGTGATCATCCCGTACCTGCAGCACGCTCGCCAGCATCAGCGCAGCTACGAGACGACGACTCATCGGGTAAAGCATCTGCGGGAGGCTTTTGCCGGAAAGATCATGAACGATCTGGCCGGCCAGCAGATCCGCGAATATACCAGCAAACGCATGGAGGCCGGGGCCTCGGCAGCCACCATCAATCGTGAGTTGTCGGCGCTATCCGCAGCCATCAACTGGTGCAACGTGGAGTACGAGTGGGGATTGCCGAACCCGGTGAAAGGAAGGAAGGCCAGGGAGCCAGAGGGTCGAGTGCGCTGGATCACGCCGGCCGAGGTAGAGGCGCTGTGCAGGGAGGCACGGATGCTGAAGTACGGCGACAACCTGGAGGACTTCATACGCCTGGCGGTCAACACTGGCTGCCGGAAGGAAGAGATGCTCGGGCTCGAATGGCGGCGTGTGGATCTGCACAACCGGCTGATCCACCTGGAAGGGCAGCACACGAAGGCCGGCAAGCGTCGATCGATACCGATCAACGAGGGCGCCCTATCGGCGCTCAAGGGACGGATGGCATTCCGGGCAAAGCACTGCCCGGCGAGCCCATGGGTATTTTGCCGGCCGACTGGAGAGCGAGCGGTAAGCGTGCGGGCCGGTTTCGAGAAGGCGTGTCAAAAAGCCGGCATCACCGACTTCGTGATTCACGACCTGAGGCACACCTGTGCAGCGCACCTTATTAGTGCAGGCGTTCCGCTTTCGGAGGTACGGGATTTGCTAGGCCACAGCACGGTGACGATGACGGAGCGGTATGCCCACCTCGCCCCGGCTCGTGTTCGGGACGCGGTAGCGGTTCTGGACCGTGAGAACGGCATGTCACGTTCTCGCTACGCTGAAGTTCCAGTGCATCAAGGAGGCAGGCCTTTAAAGCTCGTAAGTCCTTGATTTATCAAGTGGTGCGGATGAAGAGACTCGAACTCTTACGCCTTGCGGCGCTGGAACCTAAATCCAGTGTGTCTACCAATTCCACCACATCCGCGTGGCCAGAAACCCTTGAGAAACGAAAACGCCAGGCCTGACGCCTGGCGCTTTGGAATATGGGGTGGACGATGGGAATCGAACCCACGACACCAGGAGCCACAATCCTGTGCTCTACCAACTGAGCTACGCCCACCATATCTTGCTGCTGCTTGCCGCCGAACCACCTCATGGCGCGCCCGGCAGGACTCGAACCTGCGACCATCCGCTTAGAAGGCGGATGCTCTATCCAGCTGAGCTACGGGCGCTTTTCATCCGCATTCTGAGCAGAGCGCAAATTCGAAGCCTTTCGCAAAGTCTAACGCCTAGCAGCTCGACCCTGCCTTCCCATCCAGCAACAGGCTGTGCTCGACAAGCGGGGCAAATCTTATAGAGCACACAAACTCCTGTCAACAATATTTTTTAAATAAATCAGCAAGATGTAAGGAGCGACAGCAGTAGCCAGTCATCTGCATTGGCCCGCCAGCCTTGCCATGAGAGAATGCTTGCTTCGTCTTATCAACCTTATGGTCAAGCAAGCGTCATGACTGCAAAATTAATCGACGGCAAAGCGATCGCCGCCAGTCTTCGTCAGCAGATCGCCCAACGTGTCGCCGAGCGACGTCAGCAGAGCCTGCGCGCCCCCGGCCTGGCAGTCATTCTGGTGGGAACTGACCCAGCCTCCCAAGTCTATGTATCCCACAAGCGCAAGGACTGCGAAGAGGTAGGCTTTCACTCCCAAGCCTACGACCTCCCCGCCAGCACCAGTCAGGATGAGCTTCTGTCCTTGATCGACCGCCTGAACGAAGATCCGGCGATCGACGGCATCTTGGTGCAGTTGCCGCTGCCGCAGCACCTTGAGGCATCCTTGCTACTAGAGCGCATTCGCCCGGACAAGGACGTGGACGGCTTCCATCCCTACAATATCGGCCGCCTCGCTCAACGCATGCCGTTGCTGCGCCCCTGCACTCCCAAAGGCATCATGACACTCCTGCAGAGTACCGGCATAGACCTGTACGGCCTGGACGCTACGGTTGTCGGCGCCTCCAATATCGTTGGCCGCCCGATGGCACTGGAATTGCTATTGGCTGGCTGCACAGCGACCGTCACCCACCGCTTCACCCGTAATCTGGCCGAGCACGTTAGTCGCTCCGACCTGGTGGTGGTTGCAGCCGGAAAGCCTGGCTTGGTCAAAGGCGAGTGGATCAAACCTGGAGCAATTGTCATAGATGTCGGCATCAACCGCCTTGAGGACGGCAGACTGGTCGGCGACGTGGAGTTTTCCACCGCAGCCGCACGTGCAGGGTGGATCACCCCTGTCCCAGGCGGCGTCGGCCCGATGACCCGCGCCTGCCTGCTGGAAAACACCCTGTACGCAGCCGAGCAATTGCACCGGTAACCAGAGGCTCTCCATGAAAATGGCACCCCCGGCCTGGGGTGCCATATTTCCACCCGAGGGCGCATCCAGACGCCCCACCTTAGCGGAAATACCTTCTCACTCGGCCAGGCGCCAGGTGGTAGCACCCTTGCCATCCTCCAGCACCACGCCCATGGCAGCAAGCTGGTCGCGGATGCGATCGGACTCGGCCCAGTTCTTCTCGGCGCGCGCTGCAAGACGAGCAGCGATCAATGCCTCCACCTTGGCGGCATCCACCCTGCCCTCGGCGCCGGCCTGCAGGAAAGCTTCCGGCTCGAACCTCAGCACGCCGAGCAGTCCAGCCAGCTCGCGCAGGCGCGCGGCCAGGCCGGCGGCAGCGGCGAGATCCGACTCGCGCAGGCGGTTGACCTCACGGGCCAGCTCGAACAGCACGGCGCAGGCTTCCGGAGTATTGAAGTCGTCATCCATGGCTGCCGCGAAGCGTGCAACGAATTCCTCGCCGCCGGCAGGCTGCGCGTCCGGCAACCCTTTGAGGGCGTTGTAGAAGCGCCCCAGAGCGGCTTTGGCCTCGCGCAGGCTGTCCTCGGAGTAATTGATCGGGCTACGGTAGTGGCTGGACACCAGCAGATAGCGAACCACCTCGGGGTGGTACTTCTCCAACACTTCGCGGATGGTGAAAAAGTTGCCCAACGATTTGGACATCTTCTCACCGTCGACACGCACCGCACCGGCATGCATCCAGGTGTTGGCGTACAGCTTGCCGGTGGCCGCCTCGCTCTGGGCGATCTCGTTCTCGTGATGGGGGAACACCAGATCCGGACCACCGCCATGAATGTCGAAGGTTTCGCCCAGGCAGCAGGTGGACATCACCGAGCACTCGATGTGCCAACCCGGACGACCGGGCCCCCAAGGCGACTCCCAACTCGGCTCGCCCAGCTTGGCGCCCTTCCATAGCACGAAGTCGAGCGGATCCTCCTTGGCTTCGCCCACCTCGATGCGCGCACCGATCTTCAGATCTTCGATCTTGCGGCGCGACAGCTTGCCGTAGCCCTCGAACCTGCCGACCCGGTAGTAGACGTCGCCGTTGCCTGGCGCATAGGCAAAACCCTTGGCGATCAGGGTCTGGATCATCGCGTGCATACCGGCGATATGATCGGTGGCACGCGGCTCGATGTCCGGACGCAGCACGTTGAGGCGCGCCTCGTCCTCATGCATGGCGGCGATCATGCGCCCGACCAGATCCTGGAACGACTCGCCATTCTCGTTGGCGCGCTTGATGATCTTGTCGTCGATGTCGGTGATGTTGCGCACATAGGTCAGCTCATAGCCGCGATGGCGCAGCCAGCGGCTCACCACGTCGAACGCCACCATCACCCGCGCGTGGCCGATGTGGCAGAAGTCGTAGACGGTCATGCCGCATACGTACATGCGGACCTTGTTGCCTTCCAGCGGCTTGAATGCGTCCTTGCTCTTGGACAGGGTGCTGTAGATGGAAAGCGTCATTTACTGCCCCCAGGAATCGCGCAGGGTGACGGTGCGGTTGAATACAGGAGCACCCGGCCTCGAGTCCTTCAGGTCGACAGTGAAGTAGCCTTCGCGCTCGAACTGGAAACGCTCTTCCGGCCTGGCCTGGCCCAGCGACGGCTCCGCACGACATCCCTTGAGCACCACCAGCGAATCCGGATTGATGTTGTCGAGGAAGCTGCCACCTTCTTCGGTCCTCTCCGGGTTGGCGGAACGGAACAGGCGGTCATAGAGGCGCACTTCGCATTCGACGCTGCCGTCGGCCGGGACCCAGTGGATCACGCCCTTGACCTTGCGGCCCTCGGGGTTCTTGCCAAGGGTGCCCGGGTCGTAGGAGCAGCGCAGTTCGACGACGTTGCCCTCGGCATCCTTGATGGCCTCGTCGGCGCGGATCACGTAGCTGCCGCGCAGGCGTACCTCGCCGTTCGGCTCTAGGCGCTTGTAGCCCTTCGGCGGGTTTTCGTCGTAGTCACCGGCATCGATGTAGATTTCGCGGGCGAACGGCAGCACACGCACGCCCATGTCCTGCTTCGGGTGGCACGGCAGCTCGAGGTTCTCGACCCGGTCTTCCGGGTAGTTGGTGATGACCACCTTCAGCGGCTTGAGCACGCACATGGCGCGCGGCGCGTTCGCGTCGAGGTCTTCACGGATGGCGAATTCGAGCATGCCGATATCCACCACGCCACCGGCGCGGTTGACGCCGATCAGGTCGCAGAAGTGGCGGATCGAGGCCGGAGTGTAACCACGCCGGCGGTAGCCGGACAGGGTCGACATGCGAGGATCGTCCCAGCCGGACACATGCCCCTCATCGACCAGTTGCTTGAGCTTGCGCTTGCTGGTGATGGTGTAGTTCAGGTTGAGGCGGGCGAACTCGTACTGGCGCGGCTTGCACGGCACCGGCAGGTTCTCCAGGAACCAGTCGTAGAGCGGCCGATGATCTTCGAACTCAAGAGTACAGATCGAGTGGGTAATGCCCTCGATGGCATCCGACTGGCCGTGGGTGAAGTCGTAGCTCGGGTAGATGCACCACTTGTCGCCGGTCTGATGATGATGGGCATGGCGGATGCGGTAGAGGATCGGGTCGCGCAGATTCATGTTCGGCGAGGCCATATCGATTTTCGCACGCAGCGCCTTGGCGCCGTCGGGGAATTCGCCGGCCTTCATCCGTGCGAACAGATCGAGGTTCTCCTCCACCGAGCGCTCGCGGTAAGGGCTGTTCCTGCCCGGCTCGGTCAGGCTGCCGCGATACTCGCGCGCCTCGTCCGGCGACAGGTCGCAGACGTAAGCCTTGCCGGCCTTGATCAGATGCACGGCCCAGCCATAGAGCTGATCGAAGTAGTCGGAGGCGTAGCGTTCCTCACCGGCCCACGAAAAGCCCAGCCACTGGACGTCGCTCTTGATCGCATCGATGTACTCCTGATCCTCCTTGGCCGGATTGGTGTCGTCGAAGCGCAGGTTGCACTCGCCACCGAACTCCTGCGCCAGGCCGAAGTTCAGGCAGATCGACTTGGCGTGGCCGATGTGCAGGTAGCCGTTGGGCTCCGGCGGGAAGCGAGTGATGATCTTGGCGTGCTTGCCCGACTCCAGGTCGGCCTGGACGATCGGGCGGAGGAAGTTCGCGGCAGCGGCGGGAGTCTCGGGCTTGCTCATGGGATCCTTGAAACATGTCGGCGCCAGCCAGGGTAGGCCGGCCAATGCAAAGGGCTTATCATAGCGGACCCGTCATGCCCCTGACAGAGACCCGGCATCAACGACCATCGGCCGGCGCGGTCCGGGCATTCCTCACCCACCCAGCGGAACTCAGCCATGATCAAGCTGCACACCAACCACGGCACCATCACCCTGAAGCTGTTCGCCGACAAGGCACCGGAAACCGCTGCCAACTTCGAGCAGTACGTGAAGGAGGGCCATTACGACGGCACCATCTTCCACCGCGTGATCGGCAATTTCATGATCCAGGGCGGCGGTTTCGAACCAGGCATGAAGCAGAAGCCGACCCGCGCTCCGATCAAGAACGAGGCCAACAACGGCCTGTCCAACAAGACCGGCACCATCGCCATGGCCCGCACCATGGATCCGCATTCGGCCAGCGCCCAGTTCTTCATCAACGTCAAGGACAACAGCTTCCTCGACCATACCGCGCCGACTACCCAGGGCTGGGGTTATGCCGTGTTCGGTGAAGTGGTCGAGGGCATGGAGGTGGTCGACAAGATCAAGGGCCTCCCCACCACTTCCCGCGCCGGCCATCAGGACGTCCCGGTTGACGACGTGATCATCGAGAAGGCCGAGATCGTCGAATAATCCCGATGACTACGCTGCTGATCTCGGATCTGCACCTTGATGAGGAACGCCCGGACATCGCGCGGGCGTTCCTGCGCTTCCTGAAGGAGCGCGCCAGCCAGGCCGAAGCGCTGTACATCCTCGGAGACTTCTTCGAAGCCTGGATCGGCGACGACGCCATGACGCCCTTCCAGCACGCCATTGCCGAGGCGCTTCGCGAAGTGGCGGACCAGGGCACACGGGTCTTCCTGATGCATGGCAACCGTGACTTCCTCATCGGCCGCGCATTCTGCCGCCTGGCCGGCTGCACCCTGCTGCGCGACCCCACCTGCATCGAGCTGAACGGCGCCCCCGTACTGCTGATGCATGGCGATACCCTGTGTACCCGCGATATCGCCTACATGCGCTTTCGCCGGCGCCTGCGCAATCCGGTGTCACTATGGCTCCTGCGCCACCTCCCCCTCTCCAAGCGCCAGCAACTGGCACGCAAGTGGAGAGAGGCCAGCCGCACGCAGGTCCGCCAGAAAGCCACCGAAATCGTTGACGTCACACCCGAGGAGGTGCCGCGGATCATGGCTGCCCATGGCGTGTTGACCCTGATCCACGGCCACACCCACCGCCCTGCCGTACACGAGCTGCAGATCGACGGTCGGAAGGCCCGACGTATCGTCCTGGGCGACTGGAATCACCAAGGCTGGGTGCTGCAAGTCGACGCCAGCGGCTACCACTTGGCCCCACTCCCCATCGCCTGACCGCAGCATCAGAAGGCCGCTCCGCCATCGCCAGGGCAAGCCAAGCACGCCCGAGCGATCGACGGAGGGTTGACCGGCAGCGTTCTGGCCAACTCCGAGAGAAACGGCCGTCAGACCGCCACACCGCTGTGGAAGCGGAATTCCGTATCCGGGGCAAGAATCGCCTGACGCTCGATCTCGGCGAAGAAGGCCACGCGCTCGTCGATCGGCTCGCCGGCATACTGACGAGCCATGCCCAGGTAGTCCTGATAGTGCCGCGCCTCCGAAGCGAGCAGCGAGACGTAGAAGCGCCCCAGTTCCTCGTCGAGAAACGGCGCCAGACGATGGAAGCGTTCGCAGGAACGCGCCTCGATGTAGGCGCCGACGATCAGGGTATCGACCAGTCGGCCCGGCTCGTTCTTGCGGATATGCGCATGCAGGCGCTGGGCGTAGAGCGAGGCGGTAAGCGGCCGGTAGACGACGCCGCGCTTCTTCATCAAGTCGGCCACCTGCTCGAAATGGCGCAGCTCCTCGCGAGCCAGGCGCGAAAGCTTGTATTGCAGGTCTTCCTTGTCGACATGGCGAAACAGCAGGGTCAGCGCCGTGCCGGCCGCCTTCTTTTCGCAGTTGGCGTGATCGATCAGCAGGATCTCGGGGTGCTGCAATGCCTGCTCGATCCAGGCCTGGGGAGTCGGACAGAGCAGGAAGCTTTCGATTTCGGGAAGCAGGGACATGGCAATCTGACTGGACTTGGAAAGCCGGGCATTATACGGCGCCCGCCCATGGCGGAGGAGTCGGCAGCCCCGCCCTCAGACGCGCACCTGCATGCCCTCGCGCAGGAAGCGCGGAGCGATGTAGCGCTCGTAGTGAGCTTCGGAAAGCAGGAAGAATTCGCGATCAATGGCATCGCGAAGGGCCGGCAACTCCCAATCGCGGAACTCCGGCAGCAGGACGATGCCGTAGGCCTCGAGCTGGTTGATCGAGCGGGCGCCGCGGGCGATCAACTGGTACGCCCAGCAATACACCGATTGCTCGGTCACGAAGCGGATCTGTCGCTGCTCGAGCTGCCGACGCAGACACTGCGCATCGAACACCTCCAGCTTGGCCTGCACCACCTGCACCAGAAGGGACTCCAGCCGCTGCCAGACGGCACGCTTCTCCTCTTCGGTGTACTGGTTCCAGTTCACCACCTCGTGATGGAAACGCTTGCAGCCCCGGCAGACCAGATCGCCATAGACCGTGGAGCAGAGACCGACACAGGGCGTCTTGATGCGCTGATGGGACATGGGCGAAGGACAGAGACCGGAGAGACGCGAAAACGGGACGGTATCTTAGCCCTTTGTCTAGCCCCGGTCACCCGCATGAACCCCTCGGCGGCTTTAACTCGACCACCGCTTTCCAGTACACTGCCAACGCCTTTTTGGCACCACTGTCCGGTCGAAGCTGTTTTCAAAGCGTCACGAGCACAGTTGACCCGAATGGAACGGCGCTGGCACCCCGCCCCTGGGCGCCAGTGCCTCCCCTCTCGGCGTAAAACTTTGAAAACAGCTTCTGGAGGGGGATCATCGCAACCTTGGCCGTGCCGCCCATAAAGCGGCGAAGGCGCTTGCGTGCGGAGATTCCCAGGATGCGTGTCCCGGAAACCCCTGGGACCACTGATGAGGGTAAAACTGTGCTTGAAGCCTATCGCAAACACGTAGAAGAGCGTGCCGCCCAGGGCGTTGTGCCCCAGCCGCTGAACGCCGAGCAGACCGCTGCTCTGGTCGAATTGCTGAAGAATCCGCCGGCCGGCGAAGAAGAATTCCTGGTTGACCTGATCACCAACCGTGTTCCGCCGGGCGTGGACGAAGCAGCCTACGTCAAGGCAGGTTTCCTCTCCGCTGTCGCCAAGGGCGAAGCCACTTCCCCGCTGATCAGCAAGACCCGCGCCGTCGAGCTGCTGGGCACCATGCAGGGCGGCTACAACATCGCCACCCTGGTCGAGCTGCTGGACAGCGCCGAGCTGGCCACCGTGGCTGCCGAGCAACTCAAGCACACCCTGCTGATGTTCGACGCCTTCCACGACGTCGCCGAGCGCGCCAAGAAGGGCAACGCCGCCGCCAAGGCCGTGCTGCAGTCCTGGGCTGACGGCGAGTGGTTCCTGGCCCGTCCGGCCGTTCCGGAAAAAGTCACCCTGACCGTGTTCAAGGTCCCGGGCGAAACCAACACCGACGACCTGTCCCCCGCTCCGGACGCCTGGTCGCGCCCCGACATCCCGCTGCACGCGCTGGCCATGCTGAAGATGGCGCGCGATGGCATCGAGCCAGTCCAACCGGGCTCCGTCGGCCCGCTGAAGCAGATCGAAGCGGTCAAGGCCAAGGGCTTCCCGGTTGCCTACGTCGGTGACGTGGTCGGTACCGGCTCCTCCCGCAAGTCCGCCACCAACTCGGTGCTGTGGTTCTTCGGCGACGACATCCCCTATGTGCCGAACAAGCGCGCCGGTGGCTTCTGCTTCGGCACCAAGATCGCCCCGATCTTCTACAACACCATGGAAGACGCCGGCGCCCTGCCGATCGAATTCGACTGCACCAACCTGGCCATGGGCGACGTCATCGACGTCTACCCGATCAAGGGTGAAGTGCGCCGCAACGGCAGCGACGAGCTGGTCACCACCTTCTCGCTGAAGACCGACGTGCTGCTCGACGAAGTCCGCGCCGGCGGCCGTATCCCGCTGATCATCGGCCGCGGCCTGACCGAGAAGGCCCGCGCCGAGCTGGGCCTGGCGCCGTCCACCCTGTTCAAGAAGCCGGAAGCTCCGGCCGACAGCGGCAAGGGCTTCACCCTCGCTCAGAAGATGGTTGGCCGCGCCTGCGGTCTGCCGGAAGGCAAGGGCGTGCGTCCGGGCACCTACTGTGAGCCGAAGATGACCACCGTCGGCTCCCAGGACACCACCGGCCCGATGACCCGCGACGAGCTGAAGGATCTGGCCTGCCTCGGCTTCTCCGCCGACCTGGTGATGCAGTCCTTCTGCCACACCGCCGCCTATCCGAAGCCCATCGACGTCAAGACCCACCACACCCTGCCGGACTTCATCATGAACCGCAGCGGCGTGTCCCTGCGTCCGGGCGACGGCATCATCCACAGCTGGCTGAACCGCATGCTGCTGCCGGATACCGTGGGTACCGGTGGTGACTCGCACACCCGCTTCCCGATCGGCATCTCCTTCCCGGCCGGTTCCGGCCTGGTGGCCTTCGCCGCCGCCACCGGCGTGATGCCGCTGGACATGCCGGAATCCGTGCTGGTGCGTTTCAAGGGCAAGATGCAGCCCGGCATCACCCTGCGTGACCTGGTGCATGCCATCCCCTACTACGCGATCCAGGCCGGCCTGCTGACCGTCGAGAAGAAAGGCAAGAAGAACATTTTCTCCGGCCGCATCCTCGAGATCGAAGGTCTGGACAGCCTGACGGTCGAGCAAGCCTTCGAGCTGTCCGACGCCTCCGCCGAGCGTTCCGCTGCCGGTTGCGCCATCAAGCTGCCGGAAGCGGCCATCGCCGAATACCTGCGCTCGAACATCACCATGCTGCGCTGGATGATCGGCGAAGGCTACGGCGATGCCCGCACCCTGGAGCGTCGCGCCCAGGCGATGGAAGCCTGGCTGGCCAATCCGAAGCTGCTGGAAGCCGACAAGGACGCCGAATACGCGGCCGTGATCGAGATCGACCTGTCCGAAGTGAAGGAGCCGGTTCTCTGCGCGCCGAACGACCCGGACGATGCCCGCCTGCTGTCCACCGTTGCCGGTCAGAAGATCGATGAAGTGTTCATCGGCTCCTGCATGACCAACATCGGTCACTTCCGCGCGGCCGGCAAGCTGCTCGACAAGGTCAAGGGCGGCATCCCGACCCGCCTGTGGCTGGCTCCGCCGACCAAGATGGACGCCCACCAGCTGACCGAGGAAGGCTACTACGGCATCTACGGCAAGGCCGGTGCACGCATGGAAATGCCGGGCTGCTCGCTGTGCATGGGTAACCAGGCCCGCGTACAGACCGGTTCGACCGTGGTCTCCACCTCGACCCGTAACTTCCCGAACCGCCTGGGCGATGCGACCAACGTGTTCCTGGCGTCCGCCGAACTGGCGTCGGTCGCCTCGATCCTCGGCAAGCTGCCGACCGTCGAGGAGTACATGGAATACGCGAAGAACATCGACACCATGGCTGCCGATATCTATCGCTACCTGTCCTTCGACCAGATCGCCGAGTACAAGGAAGCTGCAGCCAAGGCCGAACTCCCGGTCCTGCAAGCCTAAGCGTCACTCGCGCTGAATGAAGAAGCCCCGCCCCCGTGCGGGGCTTCTTCTTTTCCGTCGACCTGCGCTAGAGTGGTGGCAGGTCGAAAGGCCGATGTCTCGACTCCTGGCGCGTTTATTGCTTAGAGCCCAGCAGCATCGGCGGCCCCAACGGCGGGGCCCCATTCATCGACAATGGCGTCGCTTCGGCCCTGCCCCAGGCAGTAGCCGAGGCGACGCCTTTTCGTTCAGCGCCGGAAGACACCATGACAGACCACCACACGACTCCCAGAGCGGATGCCCAGGCTTGGGTCGCAGGCAGTGACGCCCCCGAGAAGAGCTCGCTCAACCTGGGCTTCATGCCGCTCACCGACTCCGCGTCGCTGATCGTCGCCGCGACCCAGGGCTTTGCCGAACCCTACGGACTGAGCCTAAACCTCAAGCGCCAGGTATCCTGGTCGAGCCTGCGCGACAAGCTGCTCAGCGGCGAGCTGGACGCTGCCCAAGGGCTGTACGGACTGATCTACAGCATGCAGCTCGGCATCGGCGGCGCACCGGCGACCGATATGGCGGTGCTGATGGGCCTCAACCAGAACGGCCAGAGCATCAATCTGTCGACCCCGCTCCGACAGGCCGGCGTGTGCAGTGGCGAGACATTGCTCCGGCATGTGCACCAGAGCAGTGCAAAGCTCACCCTGGCCCAGACCTTCCCCACCGGCACCCACGCCCTCTGGCTCTACTACTGGCTCGCCAGTCTGAACATCCATCCCCTCGAAGACGTGAACACGCTGGTGGTGCCGCCGCCACAGATGGTCGAACACCTGCGCGCCGGCCGCATCGACGGCTTCTGCGCCGGCGAACCCTGGGGCGCCCATGCCATCGACCAGGGCATGGGTTTCACCATCGCCACCAGCCAGTCGATCTGGCCGGACCACCCGGAGAAGGTTCTTGGCTGTACCCGCGCCTTCGTCGAACAGTATCCCAACACCGCCCGCGCCCTGATCATGGCCGTGCTCGAGGCCAGCCGCTTCATCGACGCCAGCGAAGAGAACAAGGCCGGTACCGCGCAACTGATCAGCGCCGACGCCTACGTCGCCGCGCCACGCCAGGTGATCGAGCCGCGCTTCCTCGGCAACTACGAGGATGGCAACGGCCATGCCTGGCACGACAGCCATGCCCTGCGCTTTTATGGCGAGGGCGAGGTCAACCTGCCCTACCTTTCCGACGGACTCTGGTTCATGACCCAGTTCCGCCGCTGGGGGCTGTTGCGCGAAGATCCGGATTACTTCGCCATCGCCAGCCAGGTGCAACAGCTTGAGCTGTATCGCGATGCTGCCGCCGCCCTCGGCATCGTGCAGCCCGCCACCGCCATGCGCAGCGCCACTCTGCTGGACGGCAAGCGCTGGGACGGCTCCGATCCTGCGGCCTACGCCCGCAGCTTCGATCTGCACGCCCTGAGCGAGGCGCCCTCCTCGGCCGATGACCAAGGAACATCCCCATGCTGCGCATCCTCCTGATCAACGACACGCCCAAAAAGGTCGGCCGCCTGAGAAGCGCTCTGGTCGAGGCCGGTTTCGAGGTCGTCGACGAGTCCGGCCTGACCATCGACCTGCCAGCACGGGTCGAGGCTGTGCGCCCCGATGTGATTCTCATCGACACCGAATCGCCCGGTCGCGACGTGATGGAGCAGGTGGTGCTGGTCAGTCGCGACCAGCCGCGGCCGATCGTGATGTTCACCGACGAGCACGATCCGCAGGTGATGCGCCAGGCAATCCAGGCCGGGGTCAGCGCCTACATCGTCGAGGGTATCCAGACCCAGCGCCTGCAGCCGATCCTCGACGTGGCCATGGCCCGCTTCGAGAGCGACCAGGCCCTGCGCGCCCAGCTGCAGGCCCGCGAGGCACAGCTGGCCGAACGCAAGCGCATCGAACTGGCCAAGGGACTGCTGATGAAGATGAAGAACTGCAGTGAGGAGGAGGCCTACACCCTGATGCGCCGCCAGGCCATGAGCCGTCAGCAGAAGCTGATCCAGGTCGCCGAGCAGGTCATTGCCATGCATGACATGCTCGGCAGCTGAGGGGGACTCAGCCCCCTCCCTCTCGCGCGTCAGGCCAGGCCGAGAAACTTCAGCGCCGCCCGGTAGATCTTGTCGCCGGCGCAGACGATCACCAGCGAATCGCCGGACTTCGCCCCGCTCAGCAGGTTGGTCAGCTGGCGGGTCACCCCGAACGGATTCTGCAGCACCGCCACCTGCACCTCGTCGCCTTCGGGCATCATCTGCTCGGCCACCAGCCGGTCCGGCTTCATGGTGACCGTGACGCCGAGCACCTTGTCGCCGAAGCGGGTTTCGAGAAATTCGCTGCCGGACGAACGCTGTGTGGACGATTTGCTGCTGACTGGCTTCATGGATTTCACCCCCTGTTGAGAATGCGGGGAATCTACCAAAACGCTTGTGCCAAAACCCAGCTTCGAGCGCATCGATGTGCCGACCGTGCCCGTAATCGGCTGGTCAAAAAGTCGAGCTTGCCACGCTGGTGGCCAGGCGCGTATTTTCCATGGGCAGGCCAGCGCACTGGCCAACGTCGCTCGGACGGTTCCGGGCGCCTACGTCTCTCGAGGAAATCATGGCCGAACACGGCAAGCGCCGCTTTGCGCGCATCGATCGTCTCCCCCCCTACGTCTTCAACATCACCGCCGAACTGAAGATGGCTGCCCGCCGCCGCGGCGAGGACATCATCGACTTCAGCATGGGCAACCCCGACGGTGCCACCCCGCCGCACATCGTCGAGAAGCTGGTGCAGGTCGCCCGCCGCGAGGATACCCACGGCTACTCCACTTCCCGCGGCATTCCGCGTCTGCGCCGTGCCATCTCGCACTGGTACCGGGATCGCTATGACGTGGAGATCGACCCGGACAGCGAGGCCATCGTCACCATCGGCTCGAAGGAAGGCCTGGCGCACCTGATGCTGGCCACGCTCGACCATGGCGATACCGTGCTGGTGCCCAATCCCAGCTACCCGATCCACATCTACGGCGCGGTGATCGCCGGCGCCCAGGTGCGCTCGGTCCCTTTGGTGCCCGGCGTGGACTTCTTCGCCGAGCTGGAGCGGGCCATCCGCGAGGCCATCCCCAAGCCGAAGATGATGATCCTCGGCTTTCCGTCCAACCCCACCGCGCAGTGCGTGGAGCTGGGCTTCTTCGAGCGCGTAGTGGCCTTGGCCAGGCAGTACGACATCCTCGTGGTGCACGACCTGGCCTATGCCGACATCGTCTACGACGGCTGGAAGGCGCCGTCGATCATGCAGGTGCCGGGCGCCAAAGATGTCGCCGTGGAATTCTTCACCCTGTCGAAGAGCTACAACATGGCCGGCTGGCGCATCGGCTTCATGGTCGGCAACCAGGAGCTGGTCAGCGCCCTGGCGCGGATCAAGAGCTACCACGACTACGGCACTTTCACCCCGCTGCAGGTGGCGGCCATCGCCGCCCTGGAAGGCGACCAGCAGTGCGTGCGCGATATCGCCGAGCAGTACCGGCAGCGGCGCGACCTGCTGGTCAAGGGCCTGCACGAGATCGGCTGGAGAGTGGAGAAGCCCAAGGCCTCCATGTACATCTGGGCCAAGATCCCCGAGCCCTACGCTCATCTCGGTTCGCTGGAGTTCGCCAAGAAGCTCCTGGCCGAGGCCAAGGTCTGCGTCTCGCCGGGGCTGGGCTTCGGCGACTACGGCGACGACCATGTGCGCTTCGCCCTGATCGAGAACCTCGACCGCACCCGTCAGGCCATCCGTGGCATCAAGGCCATGTTCCGTGCCGATGGCCTGCTCGAGAGCGCACCGGACAAGGCGCGCAAGGCCGACGCCAGTCACTGACCCGGATCCGCCCCGTCCCGCGACGGGGCTTTCCGCTCCTTGCCGTCCATACTTCCTGCCTGACCACGCCTCCGACATCCAACCGCCCATGCCCACCCTCGAACAACTGCGCCGCGGCGAACTGGCCGGCAGCACGCGCCTGAACCTCTCCGCCGAACTTCACGAATTTCCCGAGGAAATCTTTGCCCTGGCCGACAGCCTGGAGATCCTCGATCTCTCGGGCAATCGCCTGGCCAGCCTGCCGGCGGACCTGCCGCGTCTGCGAAAATTGCGCATCCTGTTCTGCTCGGACAATCCGTTCAGCGTATTGCCGGAGGTACTCGGCGACTGCCCGCAATTGGAAATGGTCGGATTCAAGGCCTGCCGCATCCGCCATCTGCCAGCGGCCGCCCTGCCGCCCCGGTTGCGCTGGCTGATCCTGACTGACAACCAGCTGGAGCATCTGCCCGCCGAACTCGGCGGTTGCAGCCGCCTGCAGAAGCTCATGCTGGCCGGCAACCGTCTGCAGGAGTTGCCGTCGAGCCTGGCCGGCCTGAACCGGCTGGAGCTGCTGCGCATCGCCGCCAACCGCCTGGAAACCCTACCAGGTTGGCTGGCGGAGCTGCCGCGGCTGTCCTGGCTGGCGTTCGCCGGCAACCCCTTCAGCGACGCCAGCGAAGCGGAGATTCTGCGCCAGCATCCGCTGCCGCCGATTCCACGCGGCAGCATCGCGCTCGGCGAGATTCTCGGCCAGGGGGCTTCCGGCATCATTCACCGTGCCGACTGGCAGCGGTCCGGGCAGCCGGTACAGGCCATGGCAGTCAAGCTGTTCAAGGGCAGCGTCACCAGCGACGGCCTGCCACACAGCGAAATGGCTGCCTGCCTTGCCGCCGGCGAGCATGCCAACCTGATCCGCGTGGCCGGCCCACTGGCCGAGCAGCCGGGCGCAGCGCCAGGCCTGCTGCTGGAGCTGATCGACCCGGCTTTCCGCGTACTGGCCGGACCGCCCTCGCTGGCCAGCTGCACCCGCGACTGCTATGCGCCGAAGCGACGCTTCGTCTTCGATGAGACCTTGCGCATCGCCCGTGGCGTGGCTGCCGCGATGGCGCATCTGCATGGGCGCGGCATCCTGCATGGCGATCTGTATGCTCACAACCTGCTGGTGGATGATCTTGGCAGCTGCCTGCTCGGCGACTTCGGCGCCGCCTCGTTCTTCGAGGCGGGCAGCACCCGTGCTGGAGCTCTGCAGCGCATCGAGACACGTGCCTTCGGCTGTCTACTCGAGGAGCTGCTGGAACGCTGTCCGCCGGATGATCAGCCCATGCGCCAGCGGCAGCTTCGACAACTGCAAGAGCAGTGCGCGAGTGTGCAGCCGGCGCAGCGGCCGGACTTCGCCACCCTGAGCGCCGCCCTCGCCGCCCTCTGAGAAGGGACTCTTCAGCCTTCGCGGTACAGCCTTTCCACGTCCTCCGCCCGGCACAGCCCTGTGCCCGGGCGCATCAGGGTGGCGGCCGCGGCAGCCATGCCGTAGCGCACCGCGTCGCGCAGACTCCAGCCACGGCTCAGGGCGAGCACCGTGGCGCCGACCACGCTGTCACCGGCTCCCACCGCGCTGCGCAGCGGTACGTCGAAGGCGCGGAAGCGCTCGACTCCCTCCCGGCTCGCCAGCAGTGCGCCAGCGGCGCCGAGGGACAGAACGACGATCTCCACGGCGCCCTGCTCGACCAGCCTGCGCACTGCGGCCTCCTGTTCGGTCTCGTCGTCCAGCGGCCGCCCCTCTAGGGTGGAGAGTTCGCTCAGGCTTGGCTTGAGCAGATGGATGCCTCCGCGAGCCACGGCATGACGCAGCACCTCTCCGGAGTAGTCGAGCACCAGTTTCGCACCCATGCGCTCGGCCAAATCCGCGATCTCGTCGTGGAGCCCCAACTCCACGTCAGGCGGAAAGCTGCCGCTGACGACCAGATGCGATGGCGCCGGCACGAGGCTGGCAATGGCCTCCAGGCAGGCCTGCCGCTCTGCCGGAGTCAGAGTCGGACCGGGCAGAACGAAGCGGTATTGCAGACCGCTCTCGCCTTCATCCACGGTGAAGCTCTCGCGGGTATCTCCCATGATCGGCACCGGCAGATGCGGCAGGCCGAGCGCCTCCAACGCACGCTGCAGCATCTCGCCGAACGGACCGCCGGCCGGATAGACCGCCATGGTTTCGCCCCCAAGGGCCTCGATCACCCGCGCCACATTGATCCCGCCGCCACCCGGCTCATAGCGCGGCAGTCCGCAGCGCAGCTTGCGGGTCGGTTCGACCCGCGCGGCGACGGTCGAGACGTCGATCGCCGGGTTCAGGGTCAGGGTGACAATACGGGACATGGCGAACTCCAGACTGTCCTGCTCGTTGATTCACGAGAGGATCGGAATTCTTCGCTCTCGCCGGGCGCCATGATAGCAGTGTGCTCGTCCAGCCGGCCTCACCGGCTCCCTGAAGCAGCCGTGCTCCCTGGCTCGACCGGCCACATGCCCTGCAGCGTGGGGGTCACCACCTCTTTCAGATCAATGTATTTCCAGTTCGCCTTCTCTCCCAGACGCGCATTGAAGCGGGTGTTGAAGGTGAATTCGTCCTCGGTGTGAAGGCTCAGCGGTTTGCCATAGATGGCTTGCAGCGCCGTCAGGTCATAGCCCATCAGCTGCAGCAGCGTGGGAAAGATGTTGTAGTGGCTGGAGCGGTCCTTGTTGCCCGCCAGCTCGCGCTGCCAGTCCAGGCCGGGCAGGCCGTTGCCCTGGATCACGACCAGCGGCACCAATCCCTCCTCCACCACCGGGTCGCCGCCGCAGTGAGTGTCGAGCCCCGGGTTACCGCGCTCGTGCAGATCCTGACCATGGTCGGAGGTATAGATCAGAATCGCGTTGTCGAGCCTGGCCTGGGCGAAGACCCGGGCGAAGAACTCGCCGACATTCCACAGCAGGGTATTTTTGTAGGCGTTGCGGTAGCGTCCCCAATCCTCGACCTGACCGCCAAACCCGTCACGCTCGCCGGTATCGGAAATATCGGCATACTGACCGCGCGGCAGTACAGGGCGGTAGATCATGAAGTCGTCCGGATACTTGTCATGCACCGGAAAGTGCGCACCGACCTTGTTGATGTAGACCAGCTCGGCGGTATCGTTGCCGAGCAGTTCGACGAGCTTCTGCGCTGCCGCCATGTCCCGGTCGCGTACCGGCGTGTCATCGAACTGCACGAACTCGTCGATTTCCTTGCGCTCGCTCTTGTTCATCAGGTTCTGCAGGCGGCCGCCCGTGCGCTGTGCGTCGATGTAGACCGTGCGCATCCTGGCCGTTCTGGCGTATTGCCAGATCGAGGGCATGGTCGAGTTGATGCGCAGGTAGTCGCTGCGCGTCCCTCCGTAACGCAGGGTGATGTTGGTATCGGCGCTGCAGTTGGCGATGGAGGCGGCATAGCCATAGTTGTAGATGGTCGCGCCGGGGGGGGACTGCTTGAGGTTGGTGCGCACGCCCTGCCCGGCGTTGATGTCCAGATAGTTGCCGGACACGCTCTCGTCGATGATCAGCACAATATCGTTGCCGACCGCCTGAGCATGGCGCGGCAGGCTCACCGTCTCCCGCGGTCCCACGGTACTGCTCGCCGTCTCGTAGACGAACAGGTTGAGGTAGGCCATCGGCGTGTACATCGCCGGCAGGCCGCGAGCCCCCTCGCCACCACGCACGAACAGGATTGCCGTCAGCAGCAGCAGGCTGCAGAGCGGCGCCGCGACCAGCGCGTATCCCGGCAGCGGCATACGCCGCCGGGGCGCGAGAGCGATACCGAACAGTAACGGCAAAGCCCCGACGGCACAGCTCAGGATGCTTGCCCGGTACTGGTACAAGGCCTCGTCGATGAAGCCCCCGGAATAGATCAGCGAGACGAAAGTGCTGTACTTCAGGTACTCGGTAGTGACCTGCGTGTAGACATCGAAGAACAGGGTGCTGGCGAAAAACAGCAGGGCGAACAGATAGCGCACAGGCGCCCATCGGATATAGGCGGTCAGCCAAAGGGCAACGAGCAGTACGGCGAACACTCCGGCGAACAGCACTAGCGGCACGCCGAGCCCCAACGCCATCAGGCGCTCGAGGTAATAGTCATGGTGGATCAGCAGATACAGCCCGAGCAGCAACTCCTTCAGGTAAATGGCCATGGCTTCCTTTCCAATCTGCTCCAGCGGCGTCGCCGACATCCTGGAAGGGGCCCAAGAACGGGTAACTTCTCCGTAACATTAGCAGCGCGCTTGTGATGCACAAGCCGCGGCCCAACAGACTGAAGCGACACGACAGGCGGCCTCGGGGCAAAAGCAGCCTTGCCGTCCTGGCAATGGGCGCAGCGATGCTCCAACACTGTGCAAATATCGATCGCCCGCCTCGTTTTGGCACAGAATTCCCCTACAAAAACTCCGGGAGCCCCCAGAAATACAGCCGCTCCATTCCGGCATAGGTATTGCTATGAGTCTGGTACAGGGCAGCCAACGGCGGTTGCCTGTTGAACGACAAAGGCGTCGCATCACCCTCGCTCCGGCGAGTCGTGATGTGGCGCCTTTTGCGTTTCAGCCCCAGCGTCTGGGGCGGTGAACGGAGGCCCTCGTGGCCCGCCCTTTTCAACTGTTGTGGCTCCGGTCCGGACACGCGCATCGCCTGCCAGTCCACTGGAGCTCCCTGCCACCGATGAGGTGTTCGATGAATACGAGTTTCTGGAAGGCTGGCCACACCCCCACGCTGTTCGCCGCATTCCTCTATTTCGATCTGAGCTTCATGGTCTGGTACGTGCTCGGCCCGCTGGGCGTGCAGATCGCCACCGACCTCGGGCTGACCACCCAGCAGCGCGCCATGATGGTCGCCACGCCGATCCTCTCGGGTGCCGTGCTGCGCTTCGTCATGGGCATGCTGGCCGACCGTACCTCGCCGAAGAGCGCCGGCATCCTCGGCCAGGTGATCGTCATCGCCGCCCTGGCGGTAGCCTGGAGCATGGGCATCCACAGCTACGGACAGGCGCTGCTGCTCGGCCTGTTCCTCGGCTTCGCCGGCGCCTCCTTCGCCGTGGCCCTGCCGCTGGCCTCACAGTGGTACCCGCCGCAGCACCAGGGCAAGGCCATGGGCATCGCCGGCGCCGGCAACTCCGGTACCGTGCTCGCCGCACTCTTCGCTCCCGGCCTGGCCAGCGCGTTCGGCTGGAACAACGTGTTCGGCCTGGCGCTGATTCCGCTGGTGCTGACCCTGATCATCTTCGCCGGCGTCGCCAAGAACGCCCCGGAGCGCCCGCAGCCCAAGGCCGTCGCCGACTATCTGAAGGCCCTCGCCGACCGTGACAGCTGGTGGTTCATGCTGTTCTACAGCGTGACCTTCGGCGGCTTCCTCGGCCTGGCCAGCACCCTGCCCGGCTACTTCCACGACCAGTACGGTTTCGATCCGGTGAAGGCTGGCTACTACACCGCCGCCTGCGTGTTCGCCGGCAGCCTGCTGCGCCCGCTCGGCGGCGCCCTGGCCGACCGCATCGGCGGCATCCGCACCCTGCTGGTGATGTACACCCTGGCTGCCCTGTGCATCGCCGTGGTCGGCTTCAACCTGCCCAGCTCGACCGCCGCGCTGGCCCTGTTCGTGGTCGCCATGCTCAGCCTGGGCGCCGGCAACGGCGCGGTGTTCCAGCTGGTGCCGCAGCGCTTCCGCAAGGAGATCGGCGTGATGACCGGCCTGATCGGCATGGCCGGCGGCATCGGCGGCTTCTGCCTGACTGCAGGGCTCGGCGCCATCAAGCAGTCCACCGGCGACTACCAGCTCGGCCTGTGGCTGTTCGCTGCTCTCGGCGTGATCGCCTGGATCGGCCTGCATGGCGTGAAGAAGCGCTGGCGCACCACCTGGGGCAGTGCCGCAGTGACCGCTGCGCGGGTCTGATCCCGGGCAGCAACCGCTCCCTGCCAATGGCCCCCACGTCCCGCGCGGGGGCCTTTTCACGTCCAGCCGTCCCGTAGCCCTGGAGATCCCATGACCCTGCAACTCAACATCGGCGAAGCCAGCGCCACCGGCCCCCGCCCGGAAAACCAGGATGCCATCCGCGTGGTCACCCCGAGCCCGGCCCAGGCCGCGAGCAAGGGCTGCCTGTTCGCCCTCGCCGATGGCGTCAGCCAGTGCGCCGACGGCGGCCTGGCGGCGCGTGCCACCCTGCAGGCCCTGGCCATGGACTACTACTCCACCCCCGAGACCTGGGCGGTGGCGCAGGCGCTGGATCGCCTGCTGCTGGCGCAGAACCGCTGGCTGCAGGCCAACGGCGGCGGCCAGCCGCTGCTCACCACCCTCACTGCCCTGGTCCTGCGCGGACGGCGCTTCACCCTTGCCCATGTCGGCGACTGCCGGGCCTATCGCTGGCGCAACGGACAACTGGAACGGCTGACCGAGGAGCATGTCTGGGAGCAGCCCGAGATGCGCCATGTGCTCAAGCGCGCCCTGGGTCTGGACCAGCACCTGCTGGTCGACTACCTGGACGGCGACCTGCAGGAGGGCGATGCCTTCCTGCTGGTCAGCGATGGCGTCTGGGCGACCCTCGACGACTCGGGCATCCGTCGCATCCTCGTCGACGAATGCGATCTGCCGGCGGCTGCCCGGGCGCTGGTGCGCGCCGCGCACCTGGCCGGCAGCCAGGACAATGCCAGCGCCCTGCTGCTGCGCGTCGAACAGCTGCCGGAAGGCTCGCTGGCCGACAGCCTGGCCCAGTTGCAGCATTGGCTGCCACCACCGGCGCTGCGCGAAGGCCAGCTGTTCGAGGGCTGGCGGATAGAGGGCCTGCTGGCCGAATCGCGTCAGTCCCTGGTCTATCGGGTGCGCGACAGCCATGACCGCCGCTGGCTGCTGAAGACCCTGCCGCCGGCCCGGCGCAGCGAGGCCGAGGCCGGCCAGGCCCTGTTGCTGGAAGAGTGGTTCCTGCGCCGGGTGGCGGGCCGCTACTTCCCCGAGGTCGCCCTGCTGCCACAGCGCCAGCACCTCTATTACGTGCAGCGCGAATATTCCGGTCGGACCCTGGCCGAGCACCTGCAGGCGCACGGTCCGCTGACGCTCGCCCAATGGCAGGACCTCGCTCCCCGCCTGCTGCGCGCCCTCGGCATGCTGCATCGGCGCAACATCCTGCACCGCGACATCAAGCCGGAAAATCTGCTGTGGGACGAGAATGGCGAGTTGCGCCTGCTCGACTTCGGCCTGGCCTACTGCCCAGGGCTGTCCCGAGACGAAGCCCACAGCCTGCCGGGCACACCCAGCTACATCGCACCGGAGGCCTTCGCCGGCGCGGCGCCCGATGCCCGGCAGGATCTCTACGCCGCTGGCGTCACCCTTTATCTCCTGCTCACCGGTCATTACCCCTATGGCGAGATCGAGGCCTTCCAGCATCCGCGCTTCGGCAGCCCGACCCCGGCCAGCCGCTACCGTCCGGATCTGTCCGCCTGGCTCGACGAATGCCTGCGGCGGGCGCTGGTAGCCGACCCCGCGCAACGTTTCGAGACCGCCGAGGAATGGCTGCTCGAGCTGGAGCAGGGCGAACGCCGCCTCCAGGAGCTGCGCCCGCGCCCCTGGCTGGAACGCGAGCCGCTGAAGGTCTGGCGCGGCATCGCCCTGCTCTCTCTGCTGCTCAACCTGACCCTGCTCGCCCTGTTGATCGCACCGGCGAACTCTTGAAGCACCACAAGCGGGCACAGAGAACCAAAACAGTGCAAGCCAAAGCAGGGTGCCCCCGGTCTGTACTAAGGAAAAGCCTTGCAAATCAGGAACTCATAAAAATGGCATAGCTCCTGCATTAAAAACTCGACAGATTACATAAGCACTGCCTTCAACGTGGAGGGCAATGCTTCCCGATAGAACGGGAATGGACAAAGGCGTCCTCGCTGGGTAACCGGCGGGACGCCTTTTTTGTTTTCCGCTTTCCGTAACGGAGAAGAGCGATGGAAAAACTCAAGCTGGTGATGATCGGCAACGGCATGGCCGGGGTTCGCACCTTGGAAGAACTGCTCAAGCTCGCCCCGGATCTCTACGAGGTCACGGTGTTCGGAGCCGAACCGCACCCGAACTACAACCGCATCCTGCTCTCTCCGGTGCTGGCCGGCGAACAGACCTTCGAGGAGATCGTTCTCAACGACCTGGACTGGTACCGGGACAACGGCATCGACCTACGCATCGGCTGCAAGGTGGTCGACATCGACCGCGAGAATCGCCGGGTAGTCGCCGAAGATGGCAGCGTGGCCGAATACGACCGACTGCTCGTCGCCACCGGCTCGACCCCCTTCATCCTGCCGATCCCGGGCAAGGATCTGCAGGGTGTGATCGGCTACCGGGACATCGCCGACACCCAGATGATGATGGAAACCGCCAGGACTCACCGTCACGCGCTGGTGATTGGCGGCGGTCTGCTCGGCCTGGAAGCGGCCAACGGCCTCAAGCTGCGCGGCATGGACGTGACCGTCGTGCACCTCGGTGACTGGCTGCTCGAGCGCCAGCTCGACAAGACCGCCGGCAAGCTGCTGCAGAGCGCCCTGGAGGCCCGCGGCATCAAGTTCCGCCTGAACACCAACACCGGCGCCCTGCTCGATGACGGCCAGGGCCGGGTCGCCGCCGCGCGCTTCAGCGACGGCGAGGAAATTCCTGCCGATCTGGTGGTGATGGCCGCCGGTATCCGCCCCAACGCCGAGCTGGCCGAGCGCGCAGGTTTGGCCTGCAACCGCGGCATCCAGGTCGACGACTGCCTGCAGACCTCCGACCCGGCCATCTATGCCGTCGGCGAATGCGCCAACCACCGCGGCATCGCCTACGGCCTGGTGGCGCCGCTGTTCGAGCAGGCCCGGGTCTGCGCCGATCATCTGGCCCAGCTCGGCAATGCCCGCTACGAGGGCTCGGTGACCTCCACCAAGCTCAAGGTCACCGGCATCGACCTGTTCTCCGCCGGCGACTTCATGGGCGAGGAAGGCACCGAAACCATCACCCTCTCCGACCCCATCGGCGGCGTCTACAAGAAGCTGGTGGTCAAGGACGACGTGCTGGTCGGCGCCTGCCTGTACGGCGACACCGCCGACGGCGGCTGGTACTTCCGGCAGATCCGCGAGAACCACAACGTCGCCGAGATCCGCGACCTCCTGATGTTCGGCGAGAACGCCATCGGCGATGCCGGCCATCAGGGCCAGGACAAGGCCATGGCGATGAGCGACGAGATGGAAGTCTGCGGCTGCAATGGCGTGTGCAAGGGCACGATCGTCAAGGCGATCCAGGAAAACGGACTGCTTTCCGTGGACGAGGTGAAGAAGCACACCAAGGCGGCCAGCTCCTGCGGCTCCTGTGCCGGCCTGGTCGAGCAGATCCTGATCAACACCGTCGGCGGCGCCGCGGATGTCAAGCCCAAGAGCGAGAAGCCGGTCTGCGGCTGCACCGATCTCAACCACGGCCAGGTGCGCCAGGCGATCCGCGAGCAACACCTGACCAGCCTGGGCCAGGCCATGAAAGCCATGGAGTGGCGCACCCCCGATGGCTGCGCCACCTGCCGCCCGGCCCTGAACTACTACCTGATCTCCACCTGGCCGGGCGAGGCCAAGGACGACCCGCAGTCGCGCCTGATCAACGAGCGCGCCCACGCCAACATCCAGAAGGACGGTACCTACTCGGTGGTGCCGCGCATGTGGGGCGGCGTGACCAACCCGTCCGAGCTGCGGCGCATCGCCGACGTGGCCGACAAGTACCAGATCCCCATGGTCAAGGTCACCGGCGGCCAGCGCATCGACCTGCTCGGCGTGAAGAAGGAAGATCTGCCGAACGTGTGGCGCGATCTGGACATGCCCTCCGGCCATGCCTACGGCAAGTCGATCCGCACCGTGAAGACCTGCGTCGGCAGCGAGTTCTGCCGCTTCGGCACCCAGAACTCCACGCAGATGGGCATCGACCTCGAGCACGCGCTGTTCGGCATGTGGTCGCCGCACAAGGTCAAGCTCGCGGTTTCCGGCTGCCCGCGCAACTGTGCCGAGTCGGGCATCAAGGACGTCGGCATCATCGGCGTGGACTCCGGCTGGGAGCTCTACATCGGCGGCAACGGCGGCATCAAGACCGAGGCCGGCGAGTTCTTCGTCAAGGTCAGGACCGCCGAGGAAGTCATGGAATATAGCCTGGCCTTCCTCCAGCTCTACCGCGAGGAGGCTTTCTACCTGGAGCGCACCGTGCACTACATGCACCGCGTCGGCCTGGAGCACATCAAGCAGGCGGTGCTGGAAGACGAGGAGCGGCGTAAGTCGCTGCATCAGCGCCTGCTGTTCGCCCTGTCCTTCGAGCAGGACCCGTGGCAGCAGCAGATCGAAACCCCGGCGCTGAAGAAGGAATTCGAGCGCATCCCGGTCAGGGAAGTGGAAATCGTCTGACACCCCTTGCTCCCTGCAGGAGCGAATTCGTCCGCGCCAGTCGCAGATGAATCCGCTCCCGCGGCCAAACCGAACCGATTCTGGAGAAATACGCATGAACTGGCTGGATATCTGCGCCCTGGAAGAGATCAACGTGCTCGGCGCACGCATCGTCGCCGGCCCCAAGGGCGACATCGCCATCTTCCGCACCGCACGCGACGAGGTCTTCGCCCTCGACGACCGCTGCCCGCACAAGGGCGGGCCACTGTCGCAGGGACTGATCTACGGCAAGCGCGTAGCCTGCCCACTGCACAACTGGCAGATCGATCTGGAAAGCGGCGAGGCACTGGAGCCGGATGTTGGCTGCTCGCACAAGTACCCGGTCAAGATCGAGGACGGCCGCGTGCTGCTGGCCCTGAAATCTTTGAAGGACTGCGCCTGACCCCACAGGCTTTTTTTTCCTACCAGCGACACCGATACACAAACGCAGGGTGGAAAACCGCGTAGCGTTTTCCACCAGAAACATCCCGAACCGGTGGACAGCAAAGCGTTGCCCACCCTACGACACGGAGCGACAGCCATGACCCGGCCGACCCAGACCACCGCCTCCACCTGCTGCTACTGCGGCGTCGGCTGCGGCGTGCTGATCGAGCACGACGGCGAGAAGATCACCGGCGTCGCCGGCGACCCGGCGCATCCGGCCAACTTCGGCCGGCTGTGCAGCAAGGGCTCGACCCTGCACCTGACCGGTGATCTGGCCGCTCGCGCGCTCCATCCCGAGCTGCGCCTGGGCAAGGCACTGCCCCGCAGCCGTACCGACTGGGACAGGGCACTGGATCATGCGGCCAACATGTTCGCCGAAACCATCCGCGAGCACGGCCCGGACAGCGTGGCCTTCTACATCTCCGGACAGCTGCTGACCGAGGACTACTACGCCTTCAACAAGCTGGCGCGCGCGCTGGTCGGCACCAACAATATCGACAGCAACTCGCGGCTGTGCATGTCCTCGGCGGTGGTCGGCTACAAGCGCAGTCTGGGTGCCGACGCCCCGCCCTGCTCCTACGAGGACATGGAGCAGAGCCATTGCCTGCTGATCGCCGGCAGCAACATGGCCTACGCCCATCCGGTGCTGTTCCGCCGCCTGGAGGCGGCCAAGGCCAGTCGCCCGGAGATGAAGATCATCGTGGTCGATCCGCGGCGCACCGATACCTGCGAGCTGGCCGACCTGCACCTGGCGATCCTGCCGGGCACCGACGTGGCGCTGTTCCACGGCATCCTGCACATCCTGCTGTGGGAAGGCTGGATCGACCGCGCCTATATCGACGCCCACACCGAGGGCTTCGACGAGCTGAAGAAGCTGGTGCGCGACTATACCCCGGCGGCGGTGGCGGATATCTGCGGCATCTCGGTGGACAGTCTGCAACTATGCGCCGAACTGATCGGCAAGGCGCCCAGCTTCCTGTCGCTGTGGTGCATGGGACTGAATCAGTCCTCGTCGGGCAGCGCCAAGAACAGCGCACTGATCAACCTGCACCTGGCCACCGGGCAGATCGGCAAGCCCGGCGCCGGCCCGTTCTCCCTGACCGGCCAGCCCAACGCCATGGGCGGGCGCGAAACCGGCAGCCTGGCCAACCTGCTGCCCGGCCATCGCGAAGCCGGCAATGCCGAGCACCGTGCGGAAGTCGCCGGCTACTGGGGCGTCGACCGACTGCCGGAGGCGGCCGGACTGACCGCCATAGAGCTGTTCGAGGCCGTGCGGACCGGCAAGGTCAAGGCGCTGTGGATCGCCTGCACCAACCCGGCGCAGTCCCTCCCCGACCAGCAGAAGATCCACGAAGCCCTTGCCACCTGCCCCTTCGTGGTGGTGCAGGAGGCCTACGCGACCACCGAGACCTGCCGCTACGCCGACCTGCTGCTGCCCGCCGCCGGCTGGGGCGAAAAGGAAGGCATGGTGACCAACTCCGAGCGGCGCCTCAGCCATGTGCGCCGGGCCGTGCCGGCACCGGGTGAGGCGCGGGCGGACTGGGCAATCGTCTGCGATTTCGCCCGCCGCCTGGAAAAGCACCTGCACCCACGCCAGTCCAGCCTGTTCGACTTCGCCAGCCCGGCCGCGCTGTTCGATGAATACAAGCAACTGACCACCGGTCGCGACCTCGACCTGTCCGGTCTGAGCCACGCCTTGATCGACGAGCTCGGCCCCCAGCAGTGGCCGTTTCCGGCTGGTGCCAGCCACGGCACGCTGCGCCTGTACGCCGATGGTCTGTTTCCCACCGCCAGTGGTCGTGCCCGCTTCCATGCCGATCCGTACCGGGCACCGCAGGAGAAGCGCGAGGCGCGCTATCCCTTGATCCTCAACACCGGCCGTCTGCGCGACCAGTGGCACGGCATGAGCCGTACCGGCACCGTCGCCCAGCTGTTCGGCCACGTCGAGGAAGCCGTGCTCAGCCTGCATCAAGACGAGCTGCGCCGCCGGCGCCTGGCCAGCGGCGACCTGGTCAAGCTGCGCAGCCGCCGCGGCAGCCTGATCCTGCCGGTGCAGGCCGACGACTCCGTACGTCCCGGCCAGGCCTTCCTGCCGATGCACTGGGGCGACCGCTTTCTCAAGGGGCTGGGCACCAACGTGCTGACCCTGCCGGCCTTCGACCCGCTGTCCAAACAGCCGGAACTCAAGCACGCCGGGGTCGAGGTGGAACCGGTCGAGCTGCCCTGGCAGCTGTTCGCCCTGGTCGAGGGTGCGGTGCAGCAGCGCTTCGCCGAATTGCGCCTGCTACTGGAGGAGTTCGCCTACGCCAGTCTGACCCTGACCGGCCGCGAACGCCCGGCCGTGCTGCTCAAGGCTGCCAGTGCCGTGCCACCGGAAGCCGGCCTGCTGGCGCGCATC
Organism: Azotobacter salinestris; assembly: GCF_009363155.1. NCBI lineage: Bacteria > Pseudomonadati > Pseudomonadota > Gammaproteobacteria > Pseudomonadales > Pseudomonadaceae > Azotobacter > Azotobacter salinestris. Next base: position 4,764,773 of record NZ_CP045302.1, on the reverse strand, counting down.
GACGCCCTGCTCGGCCTCGACGAGGGGCCGGTACTGGCCTACGACGACCCGCGGCGCACCGTGGGCAAGCGCGTACGCATCGAGGACGGCCGCATCACCGCGCTGCGCCTGGCCGGCGAAACCGCCGCGCGCGATTGGCTCAAGGCGCTGTGGAGCGAGGGACGGACCGATGCCGAATTACGCCGCTGGCTGCTCGCCCCGCTCAGCACCCCGCCGGGCAGCAGCGGGGCACTCAAGGGCAAGACGGTATGCAGTTGCATGAATGTCGGCGAGGCAGCGATCCGCGCCGGCGTCGCGCGCGGCCTCGATCTCGACGGTCTCAAGCAGGAACTGCGTTGCGGCACCAGTTGTGGCTCCTGCGTACCGGAAATCAAGCGGCTGCTGGTCCAGCCGCTGGCAGCGAAGGCCTGAATCCAGGATGGAAGCGCACAGCGCTTTCCAGAACAGACATTTCCGGATGGGTACGCCAAGCCTGCCCATCCTCCAAGCGATAGAGGTGGAACATGAGCGCAAAAGTCTGGCTGATCGGTGCCGGTCCCGGCGATCCCGAACTGCTGACTCTCAAGGCCGTGCGTGCCCTGGGTGAAGCGGAGGTGGTGCTGATCGACGACCTGGTCAACCCGGCGGTGCTCGAGCACTGCCCGCAGGCCCGGGTCATCGGCGTGGGCAAGCGTGGTGGCTGCCGCTCCACACCGCAGGACTTCATCCACCGCCTGATGCTTCGCTATGCCCGTCAGGGCAAGTGCGTGGCACGCCTGAAGGGCGGCGATCCCTGCATCTTCGGCCGTGGCAGCGAGGAAGCCGACTGGCTGGCCAGACACGGCATCGCCACGGAAATCGTCAACGGCATCACCGCCGGCCTGGCCGGCGCCACCCAGTGCGGCATCCCCCTGACCCTGCGCGGTGTGGCCCGTGGCGTGACCCTGGTCACGGCTCACACCCAGGACGACAGCAGCCTGAACTGGCAGGCGCTGGCACAGGGGGGTACCACCCTGGTGGTGTATATGGGCGTGGCCAAGCTGGCCGAGATCCGCGACGGCCTGCTGGCTGGCGGCATGCATGCCGACATGCCGGTGGCGATGATCGAAAACGCCTCGCTGCCGCAGCAGCGCGAATGCCATAGCAGCCTCGGCGCCATGCAGCAGGACGCTGCGGCCTTCCGCCTGACAAGCCCGGCGATTCTGGTGATCGGCGAGGTTGCTGCCGTCGCTCGGCCGCTGTCCATGGCCCGGACAGCCTGAACGCCTCAAGCACCGAGCGAGGTCTGTCGGCCCCGGGCTCAAGGCTCGCTTGAGGCCGGCAGCCCAAGCCTCTCCTCATCTTCTCCATGAAAAAGAAAAACCCGGCAATGCCGGGTTTTTCTCGAAGCACCCTGCCGGAATTACCTGGCCTGGGCTTCCACTTCCGCTTCCACGCGACGGTTGATCGCACGGCCGGACTCGGTAGCGTTGTCGGCCACCGGGCGAGACTCGCCGTAACCGACGGAGTCCACGCGGTTGCCTTGCACGCCATACTCGTTGACCAGCACATCACGCACTGCGTTGGCGCGACGCTCGGACAGCTTCTGGTTGTAGGCGTCCGTACCGACGGAGTCGGTGTGACCTTCCACAGTGGTGGTGGTCTGCGGGTACTGGTTCATGAAGTCAGCCAGATTCTTGACATCGGCGTAGCTTTCTTCCTTGACCTGCGCCTTGTCGAAGTCGAACTTGACGTCCAGCTCGACACGAACCACTTCGGCGACGGCGGTGCAGCCCTCGGCATCCACAGTGGTGTTGGCAGGAGTATCCGGGCAACGGTCGACATTGTCGCAGACGCCGTCGTTGTCGACGTCGGGACAGACTTCAGCCACCGGCTCCGGGGCCGCTTCCTGACGCTTGCCGGCACTGCCGCCGAAGTTCAGGCCGATACCCACGCCGGCCTGCCAGTCGGTCTGGTCGTCATCGAAGTTGTACATGCCTTCGAGACCGGCCCGGGCATAAAGCATGTCGGTGAAGTAGTACTTCAGGCCGGCACCGATATTGGCCAAGGTGCTCTGGTCACGACCACTGCGGGCCTGACCAATGCTCTGATGGGCGAGACCACCGGAAATATAGGGGCGAAGGCCCGCACCTGGCTGGCCGAAGTGATAGAGGGCATCGAGGGAGGTCAGTTCGCCCTTGATATCCTTGTGACCGCTGTTGCCTACCGGATCGTCGGTAGTCACGTCCCTGTAAACGCCATGCGACAGAACCAGTTCCACATCGTCGGTCAGAAAATAACCAATCGATGCACCGTACAGTTCGGCCTCATCGTTTTCGAAGTCACGCGAACTCTCGTCGCTGAACCAATGTTTGGCGAAAGCTTCCACCTCAACCGCGCCCTGGCCCTGAGCCAGCACGCTGAAAGAAGATGCGGCGACCACCGAGCCAATAATGACGCCCAAGGTGTTTTTCAGTTTCATCCGTATTTCCCCATCGTGGTGTTTGACGGTAAAGACAATCTCGAAATTTATTTTCAACTACTAATGGCTGAGATCGCTATTCGTTAAGAGGCTAGCTGTCAAGCTAAGGTTCAGCAAGCCCCGAAAATTTTTCTCGCAGTCGGTCTAGAGCGCGCTTGTATCGCATTTTGGTGGCACTCAACCCCATATGCATGATGTCGGCGATTTCCTGAAATTCCAGCTCCGCGACAAAGCGAAGCACCAGAATCTCCCGGTCGATGGGATTGACATGTACCAACCAGCGATCAAGGCCGCCCCGCTCTTCCAGTTTCGGCGCCTTCTCCTCCGAAGCCTCTTCCAGGGGATCAAGGCTCAGAGCATCGAGCAGACGTCGTTTTCGCCGCTCTTTCCGGTATTGGGTAATGCATTCGTTGTATGTGATGCTATAAAGCCAAGTCTTGAATTTCGACTTGCCTTCGAAGTTCTTCAAGCCATAGAGAACCTTGAGCATGACCTCCTGACAGACATCGTCAGCGTCCCGTTCGTTACCCAGATATCTGGCACAGACATTGAACAGCGTGCGCTGATAGCGTTGCATCAGCTCCGCATAGGCACGGGTAATGTGGAAAAGCTCGACATGTGCACGCTCAACCAGTTCCTCGTCGGACAGTTCCTTAGGATCGTATCGCGAAGAGGGTGAGTGGTCTGTGTTCAAGACAAGAAAGGCTGGCAGTCGGGTCGCGGCCGCCAAAGCCCAGACCTCGGGTTCAAATTGGCGGCATAGCTTACCAGATCTTCGCCCTAACGACTGCTAACCCGTTCATCCAGCAGAGAACGGTTGGCCAGCGAGACCAGCTCGCCCCGGGTGGTCAGCAGCGTCGTCTTGACCGTGCCGATTTCCTCGATATGTCCCTCGAGGTCACCGACCCTGATTGTCTGCCCTACCCGATAAAGCTCGCGGACATAGATGCCGGCGATGATCTGGCCAGCGACCTCGCGGCTGCCCAACCCCAGAGCCAGGGCAACCGCCACCCCGACCGAGATCAACACGATAGCCACGACGGTATTGAGCAGATCGGTCTTGATCTCCAGTTGCCCGATCGCCACGGAGATACTGATGATGATCACCAGCCCCTGCACGACGCGCCCCAGCCCGCTGGCATAGTCGAGGCCCACGCTTTCTGCCGCCCCACGAACCAAGCCATTGACCAACTGCGCCAGGAGTAAGCCTGCAAGCAGAATCAATGCCGCGCCGAAGACTTTGGGCAGATAGAGCGCCAGCACGTCCAGGGTCGCGGAAACACGCGCCAGACCGAGGGATTCGGCGGCCGAAACCATGAATACGAGCAGTATGAACCAGTGGACAATCTTGCCGATCAGGGCGGAGACCGGCACCTGGATACCGATCCGGGCCAGCAGTCGGGTCAATCCGGTGCCCGACATCAAACGATCCAGCCCCACCTTCGCCAGCAGCTTGGACAACAACGTATCGAGCACCTTGGCCACGACGAAGCCGAGCAGCACCACGATCAGGGCGACGAACAGGTTGGGAATGAAGCTGGCTACCTTAGTCCAAAGCGCCTTCATCACAGCAACCAGGCTTTGAGTCCAGGGGTCGAGTTCCATTTCAATCAGCCTTGTCTGCAGAAGAATCAGGAGTGCCACCACGAGAGACAGGCATGATATGGGGCGATCCGCTGTTCAACCCGATCATCAGTGCTTCGAACCAGTGGCCCAGCAGGGCAAACAGATCGCCCGCACCTGCCTGGCGGTTGGCCGTTTTCAGGACGCGCCCCAGCGCTGCATTGTCATCATGGGTGAGCGTCGAGGACTTGAGCAGATCGCGTAAGGACTCTTCGAATGGATCGTGCATGCGCACCTCTCTGGATGTAACGCCTAGACGAGGTCGTTCGCCGGCAGGTCACATCTGGGTCCACCCAGACGTCGAACAGGCAACATCGCTGGATGGCGACGGAATCGACAGCGAGGAAAGCGGAAGGCCTGGCCACCTCCTGCGCAGAGTCGGACCTGCCTCGCCAGGGAGCGGACGGCAGGTCCGGGATCAGTATTATTCAGGCATCTTCAGGGGCTGGGGAGAAACGATGACGCCATTGTTGTCGGCGTACAAGTATTCACCCGGCCGGAAGGTGACGCCACCGAAGGTCACCGGAACGTTCAGGTCGCCGATGCCGCGCTTGTCGGTCTTCATGGGATGGGTAGCCAAGGCCTGGACACCGAGGTCGGTCTGGGCGATCACGTCCACATCGCGGATACAGCCGTAAACGACCAGCCCTTCCCAACCGTTGCGGGCGGCTTTTTCAGCGAGCATGTCGCCCAGCAGGGCACGACGCAGCGAACCGCCACCATCCACCACGAGCACTTTGCCCTTGCCATCGGTTTCGACCTGATCCTTGACCAGCGAATTGTCCTCGAAGCACTTGATGGTGACAATTTCGCCACCAAAAGAGTCGCGGCCGCCGAAATTATTGAACATCGGCTCGACCACCTGTACCAGTTCGGGATAGGCGTCGCACAGATCCGGGGTAATGTATTGCATGACAAAACTCCTCTGGAGAAATAACACAGGGTAGATGAGCGCCTCCCGGCCATTGGCCGAGAGCCCGGGAAAGGTGAAAAGCCCAGAAATCGATGGCGAAACGATCTCCGCTACAACCGAGCTTGAACAATGCCGATCCTGGACAGTTTCCACTCCGCGCCCGGCTGCCGGACATCAATGCCTGGCGATGGCCCATAATGTCCAACCGTTCCGATCACATTCAGCGGTTTTCAGCAATGCGGGAGTATTGTCGCTGACCAGCTGAAGCAGGCTACATCCTGTGATCGGGAGGCTCGCTGCTTCCCCTGTGCTGATGCAGCAACTGCTTGAGCGAAACAAACAGGGCGCCTCCATCGACAAGGGCATGGCCGCGGGCGAATTGGGCCGCTCATCTTAGCGATGAGGCTGTCTCGGTGAAATGCCGGGCCAGGCGAAAAAGAACACCCCTGGAGAACGACATACGTCGAATATACAAATTCACAAGCGAAAAGGGTGGGACCATGCCCACCCTTCCTTCGCTCATCGACTCAATCTGGAATCAGTTTCCCAGCCCCTCTGCCAGGAAGAACCAGGTATCCAGTACTGAGTCGGGATTCAACGAGACGCTGTCGATCCCCTGTTCCATCAGCCACTTGGCCAGATCCGGATGATCCGATGGTCCTTGGCCACAGATACCGATGTACTTGCCAGCCTTGTTGCAAGCCTGGATGGCGCTGGACAGCAACTTCTTCACGGCAGCATTCCGCTCGTCGAACAGGTGGGCGACGATGCCCGAGTCGCGGTCCAGGCCCAAGGTCAGTTGGGTCAGGTCGTTGGAGCCGATGGAGAAGCCATCGAAGTACTCGAGGAACTCCTCGGCCAGCAGCGCGTTGGAGGGCAGCTCGCACATCATGATCACGCGCAGGCCATTTTCTCCACGCTTGAGGCCATGGCTTTCCAACAGATCAATGACCTGACTGGCTTCCCCCGGAGTGCGCACGAAGGGAATCATGATCTCGACGTTGCTCAGCCCCATTTCGTTGCGCACCTTCTTGATCGCCCGGCATTCCAGCTCGAAGCAATCACGGAAGGATTCGCTGATATAGCGCGAAGCCCCACGGAAGCCGAGCATCGGGTTCTCTTCTTCCGGCTCGTAGAGCTTGCCGCCGATCAGGTTGGCATACTCGTTGGACTTGAAGTCGGACATGCGCACGATGACCTTCTTCGGCCAGAAGGCTGCAGCCAAGGTGCTGATGCCCTCGACTAGCTTCTCGACATAGAAGCCAACCGGATCGTCGTAACCGGCAATACGTTTCTCGACGCTGTTCTTGACCTCCGGCGGCAGGCTGGCGAAGTTCAGCAATGCCTTGGGATGCACACCGATCATTCGGTTGATGATGAACTCCAGACGAGCCAGGCCCACGCCCTCGTTCGGCAACTGGGCGAAGTCGAAGGCCCGGTCCGGATTGCCGACGTTCATCATGATCTTGAACGGCAGCTGGGGCATGGCATCGATGGAGTTCTTGCGGACGTCGAACCCCAGCTCGCCCTCGAAGATGTAGCCGGTATCGCCTTCGGCACAGGACACGGTCACACCCTGGCCATCCTGCAGCACGGTAGTGGCATTGCCGCAGCCGACGACCGCCGGGATGCCCAGCTCGCGGGCGATGATCGCCGCATGGCAGGTACGCCCGCCACGGTTGGTGACGATGGCGCTGGCGCGCTTCATGATCGGCTCCCAGTCCGGGTCGGTCATGTCGGAAACCAGTACGTCGCCCGGCTGGACTTTGTCCATTTCGGCGATATCGTGGATCACCTTGACAGGTCCGGCGCCGATTCGCTGACCGATGGCACGTCCTTCAACCAGGATATTGCCCTTTTCCTTCAGCAGGTAGCGCTCCATCACGGTGGCACTGTCACGGCTTTTCACCGTTTCCGGACGCGCCTGGACGACATAGAGCCGACCGTCATCGCCGTCCTTGGCCCATTCGATGTCCATCGGCCGTCCGTAGTGCTTCTCGATGACCAGCGCCTGCTTGGCCAGTTCGGTGACCTCGGCGTCGCTGATGCAGAAGCGGGCACGATCCTCGCTGCTCACGTCAACGGTCTTCACCGATTTGCCAGCCTTGGCTTCATCGCCATAGACCATCTTGATCGCCTTGCTGCCCAGATTGCGGCGCAGGATGGCAGGACGCCCGGCCTCGAGGGTCGACTTGTGCACATAGAACTCGTCAGGGTTCACCGCACCCTGGACCACGGTTTCACCGAGACCATAGGCTCCGGTGATGAATACGACCTCACGGAAACCGGACTCGGTATCCAGGGTGAACATCACCCCTGCGGTGCCGGTCTCCGAACGCACCATGCGCTGCACGCCGGCAGACAGAGCGACCAGTTTGTGCTCGAAGCCCTGATGTACCCGATACGCAATGGCCCGATCGTTGAACAGGGAGGCGAAGACCTCCTTCACCGCGCGGATCACGTTGTCCACACCACGGATGTTGAGGAAGGTTTCCTGCTGACCGGCGAAGGAGGCGTCCGGCAGGTCCTCCGCAGTGGCGGAAGAGCGCACTGCCACAGCCAGGTGCTCATTGCCACCCGCCATTTCGGCGAAGGCCCGGCGAATGTCGGCGTCAAGCTGGACGGGCAGGTCGGCTTCCATCACCCACTGGCGAATCTGCGCGCCGGTTTTGGCCAACGCATTCACATCATCTACGTCCAGCGCGTCGAGTGCCGCGTGGATGCGATCGTTCAGACCGCTTTGCTCAAGGAAGTCACGGTAGGCCTGGGCAGTAGTGGCAAAGCCCCCGGGAACGGATACGCCGGCGCCGGACAGGTTGCTGATCATTTCGCCCAGGGATGCGTTTTTGCCCCCTACTCGCTCCACATCATGGACGCCGAGTTTGTCAAGGGAAACTACGTACTCTACCAAGATGAATTCTCCACTAGGGGTTGGGAAGCACAGACAGGACCTTTCCGCACAATTCTGGCTTGCCCCATGAAAATAAGTGACAATATCGGGCAGGATGCCTGGCAATGCCGGGCCTTATCATAGCCTAATTGTCGTCATATTCTTAAGGCCAAGGGCGCCATGAAACGAACCGCTTTCTTCATCTCCGACGGTACCGGTATCACCGCGGAAACCCTTGGCCAGAGCCTGTTGGCGCAATTCGAGAACATCTCCTTCACCAAGCTTACGCGTCCCTACATCGACACGGCGGAGAAAGCGCGCGGCATGGTCCAGCAGATCAACTCTGCGGCAGAGAAGGATGGTGCCCGACCGATCATCTTCGACACCGTCGTCAATCAAGAAATCCGTGACATTCTCGCCAAATCCAACGGCTTCATGATCGACATCTTCTCCACCTTTCTCGCTCCCCTGGAGCATGAGTTGGTCGCCCACTCTTCCTACTCCGTGGGCAAGTCGCACTCCATCAGCCACAACGCTCACTACATGGAGCGAATCGAGGCGGTGAACTTCGCCCTCGACAATGACGACGGGGCCCGCACCCACTACTACGACAAGGCAGATCTGATCCTGCTGGGCGTCTCCCGCAGCGGCAAGACGCCGACCTGCCTGTACATGGCCATGCAGTATGGCATCCGCGCCGCCAATTACCCACTCACGGAGGAAGACATGGAGCGCCTGCAACTGCCGGTGGCGCTGAAACCCTATCGGGAAAAACTGTTCGGCCTGACCATCGACAGCGAGCGACTGGCCGCGATTCGCAATGAACGCAAGCCGAACAGCCGCTATTCCAGCTTCGCCCAGTGCGATTTCGAAGTACGTGAAGTGGAAAGACTGCTGCGACGCGAAAACATCCCCTTCATCAATTCCACCCATTTCTCGGTGGAAGAAATCTCCGCCAAGATTCTTGTCGAGAAGGGCGTCGAGAGACGCCTGAAATAATAGCGTCCCTCGAAGCCTTCGATGTCGGCATCCATATGCGGGAAAGTCGCGCCCCTTGGCTTCCGACTGCTCCATATCGCTTGCCGCTGTCCTCGAAGGTCCGAGCATGTACCGATCGAAGAAGCGACCGATCAGGATGACTTGCGGAACAGTCGGCCTCCTCCATCACCTGAAGAGCTGAACCTGGCGGCAGGCTCGCGAAGCCGGCGCCAGCAGCGGAAGCCTTTTCGCCCGCCACTGGTATCGAGGCTCATTCGGCAGCACGCTTCAGAAAGCATCGCCTGGCACGCGGACCCATCCTTCCATCAGCACGCGGGCGCTGCGGCTCATGATGGCCTTGGTCACCGTCCATTCGCCGTCGGCCAGCCTGGCCTCGGCACCGACACGCAGGGTGCCGGACGGATGGCCGAAACGCACGGCAGTGCGCTCGCCACCACCGGCAGCGAGATTGACCAAGGTGCCCGGAATCGCCGCAGCGGTGCCGATGGCCACAGCGGCAGTGCCCATCATGGCGTGATGCAGCTTGCCCATCGACAGCGCACGCACCAGCAGGTCCACGTCGGAGGTCTGCACCTGCCTGCCGCTGGAGGCGACGTAATCCTTCGGCCTGGCGACGAAAGCGATCTTGGGGGTGTGCTGACGCTTGGCGGCCTCATCGACATTGGCGATCAGCCCCATGCGCAACGCACCGTAGGCACGGATGGTCTCAAACATGGTCAGTGCCTTGGCATCGCCATTGATGGCATCCTGCAGCTCGGTGCCGGTGTAGCCGATGTCCTCGGCGTTGATGAACACGGTGGGAATACCAGCGTTGATCATGGTGGCCTTGAAAGTACCGACACCCGGCACTTCCAGGTCGTCGACCAGGTTGCCGGTAGGGAACATCGAGCCACCGCCCTCGCCTTCGCCCTCGTCGGCCGGGTCGAGGAATTCCAGCTGCACCTCGGCGGCCGGAAAGGTCACCCCGTCCAACTCGAAGTCGCCGGTTTCCTGCACCTCGCCGTTGGTGATCGGCACATGGGCGATGATGGTCTTGCCGATGTTGGCCTGCCAGATGCGCACGGTGCAGATGCCGTTCTGCGGGATGCGGCTGGCGTCTACCAGGCCACCACTGATGGCGAAGGCGCCCACCGCGGCGGACAGGTTGCCGCAATTGCCGGACCAGTCGACGAAGGCGGTGTCGATGGACACCTGACCGAACAGGTAGTCGACGTCGTGATCAGGCCTCTCGGACTTGGCGAGGATCACCGTCTTGCTGGTGCTCGAAGTGGAGCCGCCCATGCCGTCGATCTGCTTGCCGTACGGGTCGGGGCTGCCTATCACCCGCAGCAGCAGCTTGTCGCGGGCCTCACCGGGCACTTGGCAGCTTTCCGGCAGGTCCTGCAGGCGGAAGAATACGCCCTTGCTGGTACCGCCGCGGATGTAGGTGGCGGGAATCTTGATCTGGGGTACGTGAACCATGGGAGTCTCGTCCTCATGAGACCGCGCCGCCGGACGACGGCACGGAGATGGGAATGCTGGCGCCTGCCGGTCTGCCCCGCAGCCGCACGACGCAGGACGGACGACAGGCCGCCGGTCAAGCCTGGCCGAGGAAGTCCTTGGCGAAGCGCTGCAGCACGCCACCGGCTTCGTAGATGGAGACTTCTTCCGCGGTGTCCAGGCGGCAGGTTACCGGCACTTCGACGGTCTCGCCGCTCTTGCGGTGGATGACCAGGATCAGGTCAGCACGCGGCTTGCGCTCGCCAATCACGTCGTAGGTCTCGGTGCCATCGATGCCCAGGGTCTTGCGGTTGACGCCGGCCTTGAACTCCAGCGGCAGCACGCCCATGCCGACCAGGTTGGTGCGGTGGATGCGCTCGAAGCCCTCGGCGGCGATCGCCTCGACACCGGCCAGACGCACGCCCTTGGCGGCCCAGTCACGCGACGAGCCCTGACCGTAGTCGGCACCGGCGATGATGATCAGCGGCTGCTTGCGCTCCATGTAGGTCTCGATGGCTTCCCACATGCGCATGACCTTGCCGTCTGGCTCGACGCGGGCCAGCGACCCCTTCTTCACCTCGCCGTCGACCACGGCCATCTCGTTGACCAGCTGCGGGTTGGCGAAGGTGGCGCGCTGCGCGGTCAGGTGGTCGCCGCGGTGGGTGGCGTAGGAGTTGAAGTCCTCCTCCGGCAGGCCCATCCTGGCCAGGTACTCGCCGGCGGCCGAGTCCGCCAGGATGGCGTTGGACGGCGACAGGTGGTCGGTGGTGATGTTGTCCGGCAGCACCGCCAGCGGACGCATGCCCTTGAGGGTCCGCTCGCCGGCCAGCGCGCCTTCCCAGTACGGCGGACGGCGGATGTAGGTGGACATCGGACGCCAGTCGTACAGCGGGCTCTTGGCCTCTTCCACGGTGCCCAGATCGAACATCGGGATGTAGACCTGCTTGAACTGCTCGGGCTTGACGCAGGAGGCGACGATGGCGTCGATTTCCTCGTCGCTCGGCCACAGATCCTTCAGGGTGACCGGATTGCCGTTCTGGTCGTGGCCCAGCACGTCCTGCTCGATGTCGAAACGCACGGTACCGGCGATGGCATAGGCGACCACCAGCGGCGGCGAGGCCAGGAAGGCCTGCTTGGCGTAGGGATGGATGCGGCCATCGAAGTTGCGGTTGCCGGACAGCACGGCGGTGGCGTACAGGTCGCGGTCGATGATTTCCTGCTGGATCTTCGGATCCAGCGCGCCGGACATGCCGTTGCAGGTGGTGCAGGCGTAGGCGACGATGCCGAAGCCGAGCTTCTCCAGCTCGGGCAGCAGGCCGGCCTCTTCCAGGTACAGCCTGGCGACCTTGGAGCCTGGGGCGAAGGAGCTCTTCACCCACGGCTTGCGCACCAGGCCCAGCGCGTTGGCCTTCTTGGCCAGCAGGCCCGCGGCGACCACGTTGCGCGGGTTGGAAGTATTGGTGCAACTGGTGATGGCGGCGATGATCACCGCGCCATCCGGCAGCAGGCCCTGGGCCTCCTCGGCACGCGCTGCTTCCAGCTTGGCCTCGTCGGCGATGCCACGCTCGTGCAGGGCCGAGGTCGGCAGACGCTTGTGCGGGTTGGACGGACCAGCCATGTTGCGTACCACGCTGGACAGGTCGAACTCCAGCACGCGCTCGTACTCGGCGGTTTCCAGGGCGGTCGCCCACAGGCCGGTGGTCTTGGCGTAGTTCTCGACCAGCGCCACCTGCTCCGGCTCGCGGCCGGTCAGCTTGAGGTAGTCGATGGTCTGCTGGTCGATGTAGAACATCGCCGCGGTGGCGCCATATTCCGGGCACATATTGGAGATGGTCGCGCGGTCGCCGATCGACAGGCTGTCGGCGCCCTCGCCGAAGAACTCGACGTAGGCCCCCACCACGCGCTCCTTGCGCAGGAACTCGGTCAGCGCCAGCACGATGTCGGTGGCGGTGATGCCGGGCTGGCGCTTGCCGGTCAGCTTGACGCCGACGATGTCGGGTAGACGCATCATGGACGCACGGCCGAGCATCACGGTTTCGGCTTCCAGACCGCCGACGCCGATGGCGATCACACCGAGGGCATCGACGTGCGGGGTGTGGCTGTCGGTGCCGACGCAGGTATCCGGGAAGGCGACGCCGCCACGGGCCTGGATCACCGGCGACATCTTCTCCAGGTTGATCTGGTGCATGATGCCGTTGCCGGCCGGGATCACGTCGACGTTCTTGAAGGCGGTCTTGGTCCACTCGATGAAGTGGAAGCGATCCTCGTTGCGACGGTCTTCGACGGCGCGGTTCTTCTCGAAAGCTTCCGGATCGAAACCGGCGTACTCCACGGCCAGCGAGTGGTCGACGATCAGTTGGGTCGGCACCACCGGGTTGACCTTGGCCGGGTCGCCGCCCTGCTCGGCAATCGCATCGCGCAGGCCGGCCAGGTCGACCAGCGCGGTCTGGCCGAGGATGTCGTGGCAGACCACGCGGGCCGGGTACCACGGGAAGTCCAGGTCGCGCTTGCGCTCGATGATCTGCTTCAGCGAGTCGGTCAGCATGGCCGGATCGCAGCGGCGGACCAGCTGCTCCGCCAGTACGCGCGACGTGTAGGGGAGCTTGTCGTAGGCGCCCGGCTGGATGGCTTCGACGGCCGCGCGGGTGTCGAAGTACTCCAGCTGGGTACCGGGCAGGCTCTTGCGGTATTGGGTGTTCATGTTACTTGCGCTCCTTGAGCGGCACGAACTTCAGGTCCTCCGGACCGACGTAGTTGGCGCTCGGACGAATGATCTTGCCGTCGATGCGCTGCTCGATGGCGTGGGCGGCCCAGCCGGAGGTACGGGAGATCACGAACAGCGGGGTGAACATGGCGGTGGGGACACCCATCATGTGGTAGCTGACGGCGCTGAACCAATCCAGGTTGGGGAACATCTTCTTGATCTCCCACATCACGCTCTCGAGGCGCTCGGCGATGTCGAACATCTTGGTGTTGTTCTGCTCGGTGCTGAGTTCGCGGGCGACTTCCTTGATCACCTTGTTGCGCGGGTCGGCGACCGTGTAGACCGGGTGGCCGAAGCCGATCACGACCTCCTTGCGCTCGACGCGGGCGCGGATGTCGGCCTCGGCCTCATCCGGGTTGTCATAGCGCTTCTGGATCTCGAAGGCCACCTCGTTGGCACCGCCATGCTTCGGCCCGCGCAGTGCGCCGATGGCGCCGGTGATGCAGGAGTACATGTCGGAGCCGGTGCCGGCGATCACCCGGGAAGTGAAGGTGGACGCATTGAACTCGTGCTCGGCGTAGAGAATCAGCGAGGTGTGCATGGCGCGCACCCAGGACTCGCGCGGCTTCTCGCCGTGCAGCAGGTGCAGGATGTGACCACCGATGGAGTCGTCATCGGTTTCCACCTCGATGCGCTTGCCGTTGTGGCTGAAGTGGTACCAGTACAGCAGCATGGAGCCCATGGAGGCCATCAGCTTGTCGGCGATATCGCGGGCGCCCGGGTGGTTGTGGTCGTCCTTCTCGGGCGACAGGCAGCCGAGCACGGACACGCCGGTGCGCATCACGTCCATCGGATGGGCGGAGGGCGGCAGCTGCTCGAGGGCGGCCTTCACGCCGGCCGGCAAGCCACGCAAGGACTTGAGCTTGGCCTTGTAGCCAGTCAGCTCGGCGACGTTGGGCAGTTTGCCATGCACCAGCAGGTGGGCGATTTCCTCGAATTCGCAGATAGTGGCAAAGTCGAGAATGTCATAGCCGCGGTAGTGCAGGTCATTGCCGGTGCGACCCACGGTGCACAGGGCGGTATTGCCGGCGGCGGTGCCACTCAGGGCCACGGACTTCTTCGGCTTGAAGCCTACAGTGGTGGTTTCTGCGGTAGCGCTCATCGCTCGTTTCTCCTAATCCGGTTGGATATTTGTCTGTCTTGTTGTCCCCGGAGCCGACGGGCTCGGGTCGGCCCGGTGCCGGGTTACTTCTTGGCTGCGAACAGCGCGTCGAGGTGCTGCTCGAACGCGTGGTAATTGATGCGCTCGTACAGCTCCATGCGGGTCTGCATGGTGTCGATCACGTTCTTCTGGGTCCCGTCGCGGCGCAGTGCGGTATAGACGTTCTCGGCCGCCTTGTTCATGGCGCGGAACGCCGACAGCGGATAGAGCACCAGGGACACGTCGACACTGGCCAGCTCCTCGGTGGTGTACAGCGGCGTGGCACCGAATTCGGTGATGTTGGCCAGGATCGGCGCCTTCACCCGGTCGGCGAAGATCTTGTACATGGACAGTTCGGTGATCGCCTCGGGGAAGATCATGTCGGCACCGGCCTCGATACAGGCTGCGGCACGATCCAGCGCGGAGTTCAGGCCCTCGACCGCCAGCGCGTCGGTACGCGCCATGATCACGAAGCTGTCATCGGTACGGGCATCCACGGCCGCCTTGATCCGATCGACCATTTCCTGCTGGGAAACGATTTCCTTGTTCGGGCGATGACCGCAGCGCTTGGCACCGACCTGGTCTTCGATATGGATGGCGGCTGCACCGAATTTGATCATCGACTTGACGGTACGGGCGACATTGAAGGCCGAGGAGCCGAAGCCGGTATCGACGTCCACCAGCAGCGGCAGGTCGCATACGTCGGTGATGCGGCGCACATCGGTCAGCACGTCGTCCAGACCGGTGATGCCCAGGTCCGGCAAGCCCAGGGAGCCGGCCGCCACACCGCCACCCGACAGGTAGATGGCCTTGAAGCCGGCACGCTTGGCCAGCAGCGCATGGTTGGCATTGATGGCGCCAACCACCTGCAGTGGATGCTCGCTGGCGACGGCATCGCGGAAACGTTGCCCGGCAGACGTCTGAGTCATGACTTACCTCTTTTCATTGGCTGTATTGACCTGAGCGTCCTCGTAGTGACGCTCCATGTTGCGCCGTGATGCGGCGATATGCCGGCGCATCAGCAGCTCGGCCAGTTCGCCGTCGTGGTCGGCGATGGCGTCGAGTATCCGGTGGTGTTCGTTGAAGGCCTGGCGCGGCCGGTTGGGCGTGGAGGAGAACTGGATGCGATACATGCGCACCAGCTGATACATCTCCCCGCAGAGCATGCGCACCAAGGTCTGGTTGCCGCTGCCTTGGATGATCCGGTAGTGGAAGTCGAAATCGCCCTCCTGCTGGTAGTAGCCGACGCCGGCCTGGAAGGCTGCGTCGCGCTCGTGGGTATCCAGCACCCGGCGCAACTCGTCGATACCCGTCTGCGTCATGCGCTCGGCCGCCAGGCAACAGGCCATCCCTTCGAGGGACTCGCGGATTTCGTAAAGCTCGATCAGTTCCTGATGGCTGAGCGAAACCACCCTGGCCCCCACATGAGGCACCCGGACCAGCAGCTTCTGCCCCTCCAGGCGATGGATGGCTTCGCGCAGGGGCCCGCGACTGATGCCATAGATACGGGCCAGCTCAGGCTCGGAAATCTTGCTGCCCGGAGCGATCTCGCCCTTCACGATCGCCGCCTGAATGCGACGGAACACATGTTCGGAGAGCGTCTCGGAATCGCTTGGAAGAGCTTGAGGTGAGGATGGGGTGTCCAGCATATTGTCGACAATCACTATTTTTGTTGCACGGAAAGTAGGCCTGCAAAGCCAGAGTGTCAAATAAATCTTTCAGATTGTCGACAATCGTCGAAGACGAGCACTTCTCCACACCTTTTCCAGAGGCCGGGGGCAAGGGTCTGTCGATGCGGGAAACCCGTGCTAGAATGCGCGCCGCGCGGCAGGCGGCCCTGTCCGTGACCGCCTGCTACCCAGGCGGCAGGATCGCTTGCCAAGCCGCTGCCTTAACTGTCGATCGCTTCCGTCTACAGGACCTATGAGATTCCAACCCCTTGCCCTGCTTTTCTGCCTGCTGTTCATCCCTGGTCTACTTACTGCTGCCGAGAAGACCATCTATGGCCTGAACGAATACGTGTCGCTGCCCGAGATCAAGCTGGAGGTAGCGGCCAAGCTGGATACGGGGGCCGAGACGGCATCGCTCAGCGCTCGCGACATCAGTCGCTTCAAGCGCAACGGTGAGACCTGGGTACGCTTCTACCTGGCCATCGACGACAGCCATTCGCATCCCATCGAACGGCCTCTGGCTCGGGTCAGCAAGATCAAGCGCCGCTCCGGCGACTACGACCCGACGGAAAGCAAGTCCTACACGGCTCGCCCCGTGGTCGAGCTGGACTTCTGCATGGGCGATACCCTGCGCACCATCGAGGTAAACCTGACCGATCGGAGCGCATTCCAATACCCGCTGCTGATCGGCTCCGACGCACTCGCGCGCTTCGGTGCCCTGGTCGACCCGAGCCTTAAATACGCAGCCGGCAAGCCCGGTTGCGCCACCGTCGCAAACTCCGCCGAGTAATACGCATGCGCGCTCTCAACCTGCATCTGAAAATACTGATTGTCCTGCTGGTGTCGGTCGGGGTTCTGGTCACGGCCTATCAGATCTTCGTCCTCGGCATTCCAGTGACCGAAGACGAGACCGACGACCTGTGGAACATCGACGCGCGCGTCGAATTTCAGGCCAACCCCCGCGAGCCGGTGAAAGTGCAGATGTTCGCTCCGCCGCTCAACCAGAACTATGTCAGCCTCAATGAAAGCTTCATCTCCAACAACTATGGCGTGAGCGTCAATCAGGTCGACAACAACCGCCGGGTGACCTGGTCGGCACGACGCACCAGCGGCAAGCAGACCCTCTACTATCGTCTGGCGCTGACCAAGCGCTATACCGGCGACCTGCCCAAGCCCAAGGGCCCGGTATTCCGCGACAGCATCCCGCTGGAGGGCGCCGAGAAGATCGCCGCCGAAGCCCTGCTGGCTCCCATCCGCGAGCATTCGGCCGATGTCGAGACTTTCATCGGCGAGACCATCAAGCGGGTGAACAACCTCAACGACGACAACGTCAAGCTGCTCACCGCCGGCAACACCTCGACTCCGAACCGGGTGCGCATCGTCGAACTCCTGCTGTCCTTCGCCCATGTCCCCATGGAGCGCGTGCACACCCTGCGCCTGATCACCGACCAGGCAGTCAGTCCTGAACTCTGGATTCGCAGCTTCAACGGCGAGAAGTGGCTGTACTTCAACCCCGACACCGGCGAACAGGGACTGCCGGCCGACCGCCTGATCTGGTGGACCGGCGACGAGCCGCTGATCAGTGTGGACGGAGGCAAGCAGGCCAAGGTCAGTTTCACCCTGAACAACAGTGAACTGAACGCCATCGGCCTGGCCAAGATGACCGACCAGAACACCGATGCCGACTTCCTGGAATACACGCTGTACGGCCTGCCCCTGGAAACCCAGCAGACCTATCAGATCATGATCATGATTCCAATCGGCGTGCTGGTGATCCTGGTCCTGCGCAACCTGATCGGCATCCAGACCCTCGGTACCTTCACGCCGGTCCTGATCGCCCTGGCCTTCCGCGAAACCCAGGTGGGCTTCGGCATCATTCTCTTCACCCTGATCACCGCGCTGGGCCTGTCGCTGCGCTCCTACCTGGAGCACCTCAAGCTGCAGATGCTGCCGCGCCTGTCGGTGGTGCTGACCTTCGTGGTAGTGCTGATCGCCGTCATCAGCCTGCTCAGCCACAAGCTCGGCCTCGAGCGTGGTCTGTCCGTGTCCCTGTTCCCGATGGTGATCCTGACCATGACCATCGAGCGCCTGTCGATCACTTGGGAAGAGCGCGGCGGTGGCCATGCCTTCAAGGTCGCCCTGGGTACCATCATCGCCGCCTCGCTGGCCCACCTGCTGATGAACATTCCGGAACTGACCTACTTCATCTTCACCTTCCCGACGGTACTGCTGATCCTGGTGGGCTTCATGCTGGCGATGGGTCGCTACCGCGGCTACCGCCTGACCGAGCTGTTCCGCTTCAAGGCCTTCCTGAAGGAATGAGACATGATCAACCTGTGGAAGAGATGGAAGGCCCTGGAAGCCAGGGGCATCATGGGCATCAATCGACGCAATGCGGACTACGTGCTGAAATACAACAAGCGCAGCCTGTATCCCATTGTCGACGACAAGATCATCACCAAGCAGCGCGCCATCGAGGCAGGCATCCATGTACCGGAGCTTTACGGGATCATCGAGACCGAGAAGGAGATCGAGAAGCTCGAGCAGATCATCGGCGAGCACAGCGACTTCGTGATCAAGCCGGCCCAGGGGGCCGGCGGCGACGGTATCATGGTCATCGCCGACCGCTTCGAGGGCCGCTACAAGACGGTGTCCGGCAAGATCGTCACCCACGATGAGCTCGAGCACCATATTTCCAGCATCCTCACCGGCCTCTATTCCCTCGGCGGGCATCGGGACCGGGCGCTGATCGAATACCGTGTCAAGCCCGATCCGATCTTCAAGAGCATCAGTTACGAGGGCGTACCGGACATCCGCATCATCGTGCTGATGGGCTATCCGGTGATGGCCATGCTGCGCCTGCCGACCCGCCAGTCCAGCGGCAAGGCCAATCTGCACCAGGGCGCCATCGGCGTCGGCGTCGACCTGGCCACCGGCATCACCCTGCGCGGCACCTGGCTGAACAACAAGATCGCCAAGCACCCGGACACCACCAATCCGGTCGACGGCGTGCAACTGCCCGACTGGGACGGCTTCATGAGGCTGGCGGCCGGCTGCTACGAACTCTGCGGTCTCGGCTACATCGGGGTCGACATGGTGCTGGACGAAACCAAGGGCCCCTTGATCCTCGAACTCAATGCCCGCCCGGGACTGAATATCCAGATCGCCAACGACTGTGGCCTGGCCCTGCGCACCCACAAGATCGAAGCTCATCTGGCCGAGCTGAAGGAGCGCGGCCTCCAGGAGACCCCGGCCGAGCGCGTGCGCTTCTCCCAGGAGCTGTTCGGCCACGTTCCCAGCGCAGCCATCTGACTGCTCCTCCGCCCCCTCGGGGGCGGATTGCTCTCCAGTCGGCACTCCAGAGCATCCGACGCTACAATCAGGCCTCGCCACAACCGACGCATCCGCATGCCCAGTTGCCGTACCCACGTCCTCCCTTATAGTGCCGACCCAACCCGCTATTTCGAGAGGATCCGCCAGGCACCCGGCGCCGTACTGTTCGATAGCGGCCAGCCGGCATCGCAGCGTGGCCGTTACGACCTGTTCAGTGCCTGGCCCCTGGCCTGCTTCAGTCCCGCCCCCGGCGAAACCGGCAGCGATTTTCTCCAGCGATTGCGTCAGGCCTCATCGAGCCTGGGTCATGCAGAAGCGCATGGACTTCCTTTCGCTGGCGGCCTGATGGGCTACCTGTCCTACGATTTCGCCCGTCGTCTCGAGCGTCTGCCCGACACGGCTTGCGATGACCTCGGCCTCCCCGACGCCCAGGTCGGCCTGTATGCCTGGGCAGTGATCACCGACCACCAGGCGCAAACGACCGCCCTCGTCTGCCATCCCAGCCTGGACACCAATGAATGCGAGCGTCTGAAACAACTGTTCTCTGCTCCGGCGGCAGCCCGGAATACGGCATTCCAGCTCGAGGCGGACTTCATGCCGGATCTGACTGCCAATGGCTATCGCCTGGCCATCGAGCGCATTCTCGCCTACATCCAGGCAGGCGACTGTTACCAGGTGAACTTCGCCCAGCGCTTCCAGGCACCCTTTCAGGGCGACCCCTGGACGGCCTACCAGGCTTTGCGCCGGGCCTGTCCGACCCCCTTCGCCGGATATCAGTCCCTGAATGACGGCGACGCCATTCTCAGCCTCTCGCCGGAGCGCTTTCTGCGCGTCACAGAGCGACAGGTGGAAACCCGTCCGATCAAGGGCACCCGCCCACGCGGCCGCAGCGTCGAGGAAGACAGGCTGTTAGCCGACGAACTTCAGCACAGCCCCAAGGACCGGGCCGAAAACCTGATGATTGTCGACCTGCTGCGCAACGACCTGAGCCGTAGCTGCCGCCCCGGCTCGGTGTGCGTTCCCCAACTGTTCGCCCTGGAGAGCTATCCGAACGTGCACCATCTGGTCAGTTGCGTCAGGGGTGAGCTGGCTCCGGGGAAGGATGCCCTGGACCTGCTCGCCGGCAGCTTTCCGGGCGGCTCCATCACCGGCGCACCGAAGATCCGCTCCATGCAGATCATCGAGGAGCTGGAAGGCAGGCGCCGCTCCATCTACTGCGGCTCGCTGTTCTACCTTGATGTGCGCGGCGAGCTGGACAGCTCGATCGCCATCCGCACCCTGCTGGCCCGCCATGGGCGAATCACCTGCTGGGGCGGTGGCGGCATCGTCGCCGACTCCGACTGGCAAGCGGAGTACCAGGAGTCCATCACCAAGGTACGCACCCTGCTGGATACTCTTCGCATGCTCTAGCCAGCCCTTCATAACGAAAATGAATCCATCGACAGGGATCGATTATTTAGGGAAGGAAACTTCCTTTGCTAGCATGCGCGACGCACAATTCCCAGCCGCTCATGACACCTAGGAAAATCGCCCGATGAAGCAAGCTGTTAACCTCGCCGAACTGGCCGCTGCCTGTGCCGGCAAATCGCCCCAGGAAATCCTGCAGGTCGCCTTCGATCATTTCGGCGACGATCTGTGGATTTCCTTCAGTGGCGCCGAAGACATCGTGTTGGTCGACATGGCCTGGAAGCTCAACAAGAACGTCAAGGTCTTCACCCTGGATACCGGCCGTCTGCATCCTGAAACCTACCGGTTCATCGAGCAGGTGCGCGAGCACTATGGCATGGCCATCGAGGTGCTTTCACCCGATGCCCGCCTCCTCGAACCGCTGGTCAGGGAAAAAGGACTGTTCAGCTTCTACAAGGATGGTCACGGCGAATGTTGCGGTATCCGCAAGATCGAACCGCTCAAGCGCAAACTCGCCACCGTCAGCGCCTGGGCCACCGGCCAGCGTCGTGATCAGAGTCCCGGGACTCGCAGCCAAGTGGCCGCGTTCGAGATGGATGGCGCCTTCTCCACGCCGGATAGGCCGCTGTACAAGTTCAATCCACTGGCACAGATGAGCAGCGAGGAAGTCTGGGGCTATATCCGCATGCTGGAAATTCCCTACAACCCGCTGCACGAGCGAGGCTACATCAGCATCGGCTGCGAACCCTGCACCCGACCGGTACTCCCCAACCAGCACGAGCGCGAAGGTCGCTGGTGGTGGGAAGAGGCCACCCACAAGGAATGCGGCCTGCATGCCGGCAACCTGGTCGGCAAGAGCTGATCCGGCCGGCATCCGCCCCGTCAGTATACTGGCAGCTCGATCCCCTCGAACAGCTCGTCCAACTCGGCCTTGTTGTGGCACTGCATGGCTTTGCTCAGCACAGGCCGGGTAAGGTGCGGGGCGAACTTCTCGATGAAGTCGCACATGAACCCGCGCAGAAAAGTGCCACGGCGGAAAGCGATCCTGGTTACGCTGGACTCGAAGAGCTCGCTGGCGTCGAGGGCAACCAGATCGCTGTCGAGCGTCTCGTCCACTGCCATCCGGGCCACGATGCCCACGCCAAGACCGAGCCGCACATAGGTCTTGATGACATCGGCATCGGCGGCGGTGAACACTACCCTGGGCGTCAGGCCGCGATTGAGGAAGGCCTCGTCCAGCTTGGAGCGCCCCGTGAAGCCGAATACATAGGTCACGATGGGATATTCGGCTACCGCCTCCAGCGTCAACTTGGGCAGCTTGGTCAGCGGATGTCCCTGTGGCACCACCACACAGCGATTCCAGCGATAGCATGGCATCATGATGAGATCACTGAACAGCTCCAGCCCTTCAGTGGCGATGGCGAAGTCGACAGTTCCGTCGGCCGCCATTTCGGCGATCTGCGTCGGCGTCCCTTGGTGCATGTGCAGGGAAACCTCCGGGTATTGCTGGATGAAGGCACTGATTACCGGCGGCAAGGCATAACGTGCCTGCGTGTGGGTCGTCGCAATGGACAGCGTGCCCTTCTTCTCGTTGGAGAATTCCTGGGCAATCTGCTTGATGCTTTCCACCTTGCGCAGGATTTCGCCGGCCGTGGTGATGATCCGCTCGCCTGCCGGCGTCACCCGCGTCAGGTGCTTGCCGCTGCGCGCAAAAACCTCCACCCCCAGCTCATCCTCCAGAAGGCGGATTTGCTTGCTGATGCCGGGCTGTGATGTGTAGAGGCTCTGGGCGGTGGCCGAGACATTGAGATCGTGGTGCGCCACTTCCCATATGTAACGCAGTTGCTGAAGCTTCATGGTTGTTCCTCAAACCAAGATAACGAACGCTCGCAAAATGACAGCATTCTTATAACCATTATTGATAGTTTATCGAATAAAGCCAGACGCTCCGTCAGCCAAACCACATTCATAGCCTCGGTTGGCCATACGGCACCGGGCATGCGGAGAGCACCCTCCCAGCTCTGACAGGACCGCCTCCGCATGCCGAACACCCGCCCCACACCCCATCACTCCGGTATTCTCCGAAAGCCCATTGTCGACGCTGCGCATAACGCGTTAAGGTTCCCTCCTCCCCCATTGCCTCACATGCCGCGCCCCGTCGTGCGGGGATGCCGGCGGCTGGCACCGTGACCTGACGAGTAACCCGATGGCCGATTTACCGATCAATGACATCAATATTGTCTCCAACGACCCCCTGATCACCCCCGAGCAGCTCAAGACCGAGATTCCCCTGAGCGCCACCGCCATGAACACCGTCTCCTGCGGTCGCGAAGTCATCCGCAACATTCTCGACGGCAGGGATCATCGCCTGTTCATGGTGGTCGGCCCGTGCTCCATCCACGACCTCAAGGCGGCGCATGAATACGCGGAGCGACTCAAGGAGCTCGCAGCCGAGGTTTCCGACACCCTGTTTCTGGTGATGCGCGTCTATTTCGAGAAGCCTCGCACCACCGTCGGCTGGAAAGGCCTCATCAATGATCCCTATCTGGACGACACCTTCAAGATCCAGGAGGGACTGCACATTGCTCGCCAACTGCTGCTCGATATTGCCGAAATGGGCCTGCCGACAGCTGGCGAAGCCTTGGATCCGATCTCTCCACAGTACCTGCAGGACCTGTTCAGCTGGTCGGCCATTGGTGCTCGCACCACTGAATCCCAGACTCACCGCGAGCTGGCCTCCGGCCTGTCGTCTGCCGTCGGCTTCAAGAACGGTACGGATGGCAGCCTGACCGTTGCAATCAACGCGCTGCAGTCGGTTTCCAGACCCCACCGCTTCCTGGGTATCAACCAGCAAGGCAGCGTCTCCATCGTGGAGACCAAGGGCAATACCTACGGACACGTCGTTCTACGCGGCGGCAATGGCAAGCCCAACTACGATTCGGTCAGCGTCGCCATCTGCGAGCAGGAGCTGCGCAAGGCCGGCATCCTGCCGAACATCATGGTGGACTGCAGTCACGCCAACTCGAACAAGGATCCCGCCCTGCAGCCCCTGGTGATGGCCAACGTCGCCAACCAGATTCTCGAGGGCAACTCGTCCATCATAGGCCTGATGGTGGAAAGCAATCTGGGCTGGGGCAGCCAGTCGATTCCTGCCAACCTGAACGACCTCAAGTACGGAGTTTCCATCACCGACGCCTGTATCGACTGGGACACCACGGTCGCTGCGGTACGCGACATGCACGCCAAGCTCAGGGATGTCCTGCCGAAACGAAAACGCTCCTGAGCACGAGACACAACAACGCCGGGACATCCCGGCGTTTTGCTGCTCGCTCCCACCCCTTCAGGACTGCCGCTGTTGACGCTCAATGTAGCGCTCGACGTAGGAGCAGGACGGAATCACCGTGTACCCCATGCGCCTGGCATAATCGAGCGCCTCGGCCGTCAGGGCGGCGGCGATACCGCGGCCACGCAAGGAGGCAGGAACATAGGTTCGGTAGATGTCCAAGGTATTCTTGCCCAGGTCCATATAGGCCAGATAGGCACGATGACCATCTACGACAGCCTCGAACTGATGTCCGGTCCGATCATGATGAATGGATAATGCCTCGCTCATTCCGTCTCCCCTCAAGTCGTGTCTTATTTTTGTACGCTTCGTACCTTAGGCCCTTTTGCCAACGAAGAACTACCTGAATCCGCCCCTATCCGACCATGGACCACTGCTTTCTTTTTCGCTTTCTGTGTAGCACGCCCCGGGAAGAGCCGCCCCCCTTATCGGATGAGCAGCAAGCCCTCCTCTCTCGTCTCCACAGTCCCACATCAACACGGGCAGTGGCACGAACGTACAAGGCCGATTCAGCAAGCCTTTTCGAGCCTGGATAGAGCCTTCCAATGCATGGCCCTGGATAAATTTTAGACAATTCCATGAATTCTTCGGATTTATCCAGAAAAAAACATAGCAGCCCTGCCTGTGCTCAGTTTACTTACTAAAAGTTATAGGTAGTATGTTGCTCGGCGAATTTCCCTCGCATGGGAAATTGCTTTTAAGATGAAAGCCACCTCAAAAGGGGAACATGATGAACAACGCTCTGAAAATTTCTGCTCTGACTTTGGCCGCCCTGCTGGCCGCTGGTTGCAGCAGCGCCTCCAAAGAAACTACCGAAGCTCGCATGACCGCCACCGAAGACGCAGCTGCTCGCGCCCAGGCTCGCGCTGACGAAGCCTACCGCAAAGCCGACGAAGCTCTGGCAGCCGCTCAGCGCGCTCAGCAGACCGCTGACGAAGCCAACGAGCGCGCTCTGCGCATGCTGGAAAAAGCCAGCCGCAAGTAATTTTTTTAGAGACAAAAAAGCCGACCCACAACTGGGTCGGCTTTTTTATTGGAGGGCTGCGGAAAAAATCAACACAGCCTCTTCATCAACTTGTCAACTTGCAGAAACCCCGAGTACTTCTCAGATATCCGATCCATTAGTGGTGCTGGCCAGCCCTGATTCCGGCCCGGATATTTCAATCGGCAAACCATCTTCGGCCGCCACTACTTCTCGCACAACTTCCCAATCCAATCGCCGCTGCCCCAACAAATCAGTGCGCTTGAGCAACTCGTCAACCAATGCCGCATGCTTGTCTACGACGGAAGAGTTCGAAGATTCGTCCTCCAGCGGAGCATGAGCCTCCAGGTAGACCTTGCCTTCCGAGATGCCGAACTTGTAAGGCTCGTTGATGATACGAACCTTGGTTCCTACCGGTACCATACTCGCCAGCTGCAGCACATTATGATTCAGCATGCGGAAACACCCGTGACTGACCCGCATGCCGATACCGAACTTCTTGTTCGAGCCATGAATCAGATAGCCGGACAGACCCAAAGTGAACTTGAAGGGCCCCAAGGGGTTGTCCGGGCCCGCCGGGACCACGGTCGGCAGAGGATCGCCATCGGCGGCATGCTCCTCGCGAATCGATTTCGGCGGATACCAGGCCGGGTCCTTGACCTTTCCGGTGATGCGGGTTTCAGCGATGGGAGACCCCCAACCCTCGCGCCCGATTCCCAGAGGATAGGTATGCACCACATTCTGATCCTTGGGGAAGTAATACATACGGTACTCGGCCAGATTGATGACGATTCCCTCCCGGGGACCGGACGGCAGTATGTAACGCGTAGGCAGAATCACCTCGGTTCCGGCTCCAGGCAGCCAGGGATCCACGCCCGGATTGGCCGCGACCATTTCCAGATAGCCGATGTCGTTGGCCTGGCCGATATCGGCGAAAGTGTCCTCGTACTTGGCCTTGATGACCTGTACCTGCCCGATCACATCCTCTCCGGGCGGAGGGAGCGGCAGTTCCAAGGCCGCCAGAGGAGCACTCAACAGCACCAAAAAAGGCACGGAAACAGCGAAACGCGCAAGCATCGAGACAATCCTTGGCATGGGTAGCCCAAGTGAGGGTGCCTGATTGTACCCCATCATCGAAGCGTTTAGCCAAGCACCCAAGGAATGGACCAGCCCACACAGTCGCCTCGACGCTGTGCCTCCAGGGCCGCCCGACAGGCCGGGCACAGCCGCTCATCGCGTAGCAAGGGCTTGGTCAGCCCGTGCCAGCGCGGCTGTGCCGGCAGCAGGCTACCGCACAGGGTCCGATCGATCTGGCCGCCGAGCTCCAGCTGACGGCCGACCAGATGCAGACGCACCTCGCGACAGGCGAAGAGATCGAGCTGCTCATCCGGCTCGATCAGGTAATAGGCATGCAAAGACCAGGCAGGACGCGGCATCGGGGGCTCCAGAAAGGGGGCGCAACATTAGCCGAAAGGGCATGCGCGGAAAAGCCCGGAAGGCCCCCTTTGCGGAAACTTACTGCCGGCCTCTCAGAGCAGCGGCTCCAAGGTAGGCCAGAGATTGTCCAGCATCTTCGGCTGGGCCTTCACGGTCGGGTGGATGCCATCGGCCTGCATCATCCCGGGCACGCCCCCCACCCCCTCGAGAAAGAACGGCACCAGCGGCACCTGCTTCTCCTCGGCCAGGGTCGCAAAGACCTGGCTGAAGGCCTGGTTGTAGCGGGGCCCATAGTTCGGCGGGAGCTGCATGCCGAGCAGCACGACTCGCGCCCCGCTGGCGTGCGAGCGTTCGATCATCGCCGCAAGATTCTGCTGCAATTGCTGCGGAGGCTGTCCACGCAGGCCATCGTTCCCGCCCAACTCGATGATCACCAGATTCGGACGGTGAGTGGCGAGCAGTCCGGGGAGGCGCGCGAGGCCGCCGGCAGTGGTGTCGCCACTGATCGAGGCATTCACCACACGGTGCTCCAGCCCCCGTTCAGTGAGACGCCTTTCCAGCAGGGCAACCCAGCCCTGGCTGGTTTCCACGCCCAAAGCGGCGCTGATACTATCGCCAACGATCAGTACGGTACCCGCCAGCGCTCCCTGCGCCCAGAAAAGCAGCGAAGTCAGCATACCGCCCAGCAACCACCCACGCATTGGAATCTCCATGAACTCGAGCATTCTTGTTGCGCAGAACCTTAGCAAAGTGGTTTCCAGTGCGGAAGGCGAGCTGACCATCCTCCACGGGCTCGATCTCGAGCTCCCCCATGGCGCAAGCCTGGCCATCGTCGGCAGCTCCGGCTCCGGCAAGTCGACCCTGCTCGGTCTTCTGGCCGGGCTCGATCTGCCCAGCACCGGCGAGGTCGTCCTGGCCGGTCACAGCCTCGCCGGCCTCGACGAGGATCGCCGGGCGCGGATCCGTGCCGAGCATGTGGGCTTCGTCTTCCAGTCGTTCCAGTTGCTCGATACGCTCGACGCCCTGGCGAATGTCATGCTTCCCCTCGAGCTGGAAGGCCGCATCGATGCCCGTACGCGCGCCCGCGAACTGCTCGAACGGGTGGGACTCGGCCAGCGCCTCACCCACTACCCGAAGCAACTCTCCGGCGGCGAGCAGCAGCGCGTCGCCATCGCCCGCGCCTTCGCCGCCGAGCCGGACATCCTCTTCGCCGACGAACCGACCGGCAATCTGGACAGTCAGACCGGCGAACGGATCAGCGATCTGCTCTTCGCCCTCAATCGGGAGCGCGGGACCACACTGGTACTGGTCACCCACGACGAGCGCCTCGCCCGGCGCTGCGAACGCTCCATACGCCTGGAAGCCGGCCGCCTGGTCGCCTCGGAGTCCTGAATGGATCTGCCCTTTCTCCGCCTGCTGGATCTGGCCGTCCGCCAGTTGCTGCGCGATGCCCGCGCCGGAGAATTGCGGGTATTGTTCTTCGCCCTGCTGGTGGCGGTGACGGCGACCACTGCCATCGGTTATTTCGGGGCTCGCCTGAATGCCAGCATGCTGTTGCGCGCTACCGAATTCCTCGGTGCCGACCTGCGCCTGAGCGGCAGTTCTGCGGCCGCCCCGGAGCAGTTGGCAGCCGGCACGGCGCTGGGGCTTGAGCATGCCAGGGTCGTCGAGTTCTCCAGCGTCATCGCCACCGACACAGCCATCCAGCTGGCCAGCGTCAAGGCCGCCGACAGCACTTACCCCTTGCGGGGGGAGCTGAGGAGCGCTCCAGCCCCCTACCAGCCTGACACCCGTGGCCCGGGCCCCGCCCCGGGCGAGGCCTGGGCCGAGGCACGCCTGCTGGCGGCCCTGAACCTCAGGGTCGGAGACAGCTTCGAGGTAGGCGAAAAGACCCTGCGCCTGACCCGCGTCCTCACCCACGAGCCGGACCGCGCCGGAAATTTCTACAGTCTCACGCCGAGGGTGCTGATGCACCTCGACGATCTGGCCGCCACCGGCGTGGTCCAGCCCGGCAGCCGGGTGCGCTATCGCGAGCTGTGGCGTGGCAGCCCGGAGGCGCTCCAGGCCTATCGCCAGCAGGTGACGCCGCTGCTCGCCGCCGGCCAGCGCCTGGAGGATGCGCGCGCCGGCAATCGCCAGATAGGCAGTGCACTGGCGCGCGGCGAGCGCTACCTGAATCTGGCGAGTCTGGCCGCAGTGCTGCTGGCGGGAATCGCCGTGGCCCTGTCGGCGGCGCGCTTCGCGACCCGCCGCTTCGACGCTAGCGCCCTGCTGCGCTGCCTCGGCCTGTCGCGCCGCGCCACTCTCAGTCTCTACGGTCTGCAGCTCGGCCTGCTCGGCCTGCTCGCCTGCAGCCTGGGCGCCGGACTGGGCTGGCTCGCCCAGCAGGGGCTGTTCTGGTTGCTCCATGGCCTGCTGCCGGCCGAGGTTCCGGCTGCCGGCCTGATGCCGGCGCTGGCCGGCAGCGCCACGGGGCTGGTCGCCCTGGCCGGCTTCGCCCTGCCGCCGCTCGCCGCCCTCGGCCGGGTACCACCACTGCGGGTTCTGCGACGCGATCTCATGCCGGTACCGCCTGGCGCCTGGCTGACCTACGGCGCCGCCCTGCTGGCACTCGGCCTGATCATGTGGCGGCTCAGTCTGGACCTGCGACTGACCCTGGCCCTGCTCGGCGGCGGCCTGCTCGCCGCATTCGCCCTCGGCGCCCTGCTGCTGTTCGGTTTGCGCACCCTGCGACGCCTCCTGGCCACGGCCCCCCTGGCCTGGCGACTGGGAATCGGCCAGCTGCTGCGCCACCCCCTCTCCGCCGCCGGACAGACCCTGGCCTTCGGTCTGATCCTGCTGGCCATGGCCCTGGTGGCCCTGCTGCGCAGCGAATTGCTGGATACCTGGCAAAGCCAGCTGCCGGAACAGGCACCCAACCATTTCGCCCTGAATGTCCTGCCGGCGGAAAAAGAGCGCTTCATGGCGGAAGTGACGCGCATCGCCCCGCAGAGCGCCCCCCTCTACCCGGTGGTGATGGGGCGCCTGACCGCCATCAACGGCGAACCGGTCAGGCGGATCGTCAGCAAGGAGTCCCGTGGCGAGCGCGCCACCCAGCGCGACCTCAACCTGACCTGGGCCGAACAGCTGCCTGCCGACAACCGCCTGAGCGCCGGCCGGTGGTGGGACCAGTTGGACGACAGCGAGCTGCCCGGGGTCTCGGTCGAGGCCGAACTGGCCAAGAGCCTCGAGCTCAAGCTCGGCGACCGCCTTACCTTCAGCGTCGGCGGCATCATCCGCGATGCACGGGTCAGCAGCCTGCGCGAAGTGCATTGGGACAGCTTCCAGCCGAACTTCTACATGATCTTCCAGCCCGGTACCCTGCAGGACCTCCCGGCTACCTACCTGACCAGCTTCTATCTGCCGCCCGGCCAGGATGCCGAAGTGGTTCGCCTGGCACGCAGCTTCCCCACAGTGACGCTGCTCCAGGTCGAGGCCCTGCTGGCCCAGCTGCGCGGCATCCTCGCCCAGGTCACCCTGGCGGTGGAATACGTGCTGCTGTTCGTCCTCGCCGCCGGCCTCTGCGTGCTGTTCGCCGGGCTGCAGGCGACCCTCGACGAACGTCTTCGCCAGGGCGCCCTCCTACGTGCCCTGGGCGCCGGCAGACGTCTGCTGGTGCAGACCCGGCGCCTGGAGTTCGCCCTGCTCGGGGCATTCAGCGGCCTGCTCGCCGCGCTGGGCTGCGAACTGGTCAGTGCGCTGCTCTACCGCTTCGCCTTCGACCTGCCCTGGCGTCCCCATCCCTGGCTGCTGCTGCTGCCGGCGCTCGGCGCGCTGCTGGTGGGCGCCGCCGGGCTGCTGGGCACGCAGCGGGCCCTGAATGCCAGCCCGCTGCAGGTATTGCGGGAAGGCTGAACCCGCATCAGGTTTGGTTATCCTCACTCTCTTCCGACACCATCGAGTCCCATGAGCCGTTATCGACCGCCCCGTTCCGCCGGAACGCCCCTGATCACTCCCGAAGGCGAAGCGCGTCTGCGCGCCGAGCTGCACGAACTCTGGCATGTGCGTCGCCCGCAGGTAACCCAGGCGGTCAGCGAAGCTGCCGCCCAGGGTGATCGCTCGGAGAACGCCGAGTACACGTACGGCAAGAAGATGCTGCGGGAAATCGACAGCCGGGTACGCTTTCTCACCAAGCGGCTGGAGAAACTCAAGGTGGTCGGCGAGCGCCCCGCCGACCTGAACAAGGTCTACTTCGGCGCCTGGGTCACCCTGGAGGACGAGGATGGCGAACAGGCCCGCTACCGCATCGTCGGTCCGGACGAGCTGGACCTGAAACAGAACCTGATCAGCATCGACGCCCCGCTCGCCCGAGCCCTGGTCGGCAAGCAGCTGGACGCCGAGATCCGGGTGCCGACGCCCACCGGGGAAAAGACCTGGTACCTGGTTGCGATCGACTACCCTTGAGCCGAAGGTTGCGAGGGGGAAGCCATGAGCATCAAGAACCTGCGCCTGTTCTTCGGCCTGCCCCTGCCGCACCGACAGGCCGACGCGATCGACGCCTGGCGCAACGGATTGGGACTCGACGGTCGCCTGGTTGCCAGGCGCAACCTGCACCTGACCCTGGCCTTTCTCGGCAGTCAGCTGGTCGAACGCCTGGAGGAGCTGCAGCAACTGGCCGGCCGGATACGGCTGGAAGGCTTCGCGTTGAAGCTGGACCGTCTGGAGGCTGGCCGCCACGGCCTCGTCTCCCTGGGCACCAGCCAACCACCGGAAGCCCTGCTGCGGCTGGCCGGGGAGCTGCACCGGATACTGCGCGGCGCCGGCTACGCCCTCGACGAGCGTGTCTTCTGGCCGCACCTCACCCTGGCCCGGGACTGCCGGAAACGTCCGCCCTCCGACTGCCCCCCGGACTTCAGCTGGACGGCCGAACGCTTCGTCCTGTTCCACTCGACGAGCGACGAACAGGGTACTGTCTATCACCCCCTGTTCCACTGGCCGCTGGCCATGCCGGGCCTCTGAGCGAGCAACCCGTCAATCGTCGTCGCGGCGGGCGACCCGCTGCCGAGACTCCAGGGCACTGCGCTCGCGGTGGAAGGCGAGGAAATACTTGTTCACGCTGTTCACATAGCTGACCACGCCCATGCCCACCTGCTCGGCAGCGACGCGCTCGACCTGGAAGAACCACTGGTCGGGGTTCAGTCCGCGCCGCTTCGCCTCCGCCCGCAGCTGCTGCACCCGCTGCGGCCCCATGTTGTAGGCCGCCAGGGTGAAGGCCATGCGCTCGCGCTCGTTGAGGCGCGGGCTGGAGAAGAATTTCCGCCGCAGCGAAGCCAGGTAGCGGGCGCTGGCCTGGACATTGTTCTCCAGCCGGTGGATGTTGCCCACGCCAACGCTGCGTGCCGCAGCCGGCGTGACCTGCATCAGCCCGGTAGCATTGCCGGCCCCACGCGCGGACGGATTAAGGGTCGACTCCTTGAAGGCGACCGCCGCCAGGTTCAGCCAGTCAAGATCGTTGCGTTCGGCATATTGCTGCAGGACCGGACGCACCTTCTCGAGACGCCCGAGCTCGGTCCGGCCCAAGGGGTTGTGCACCTTATAGAGGCGACGGTAGACGCGCTGGAAAGCGGCATCCTGATCGGCCGGGCTGCGATAGTCCTTGAGGAACTGGTCGACGCTGGCGCGCAGCAGACGCGCATCGCGACGGATGAACCAGCTCAGGTTGTCATCGCGGGAAAAGGCGACTTCGGGTTGCACCTGCAGCTTGGGCAACACCTTGGCCCAGCGCTGGGCGATCGGCAGCTCCACGGCAGTCAGCGGATAGATGCCGGCCTGCACCATCTCCAGCACATCCTCCACCGCCAGGCTGGGATCGAGCCATTCAATGTCGATCGGCCGCAGCTTGCGCGCCGCCAACTGCTCGTTGACCTTGTGCACTGCCGCGCCGACAGCACTGCCGGCCGGCAGCATCAGGGTCCTGCCGGACAGCTGGTCGAGCCGCTGGTAGCGACGTGCCCCCTGGCGTCCGACCAGCACCAGCGGAACCCGCGTCATGATCGGCGCGCTGGGACTGATGTCGCCCTGACCACGCAGATGGACCAGTTCGCCGGGCGCGACCAGATCGCCCTCACCGCGCTGCAGGGCGGAAATCAGCTGGTCCTTGGCCTTGGGAACGATCTCCAAGCGAAGGTTTCGATTCCCCTTGGCGGTGCGGTTCAGGTATTGCTCGAAAGCTCGCAGGCGCCGGTATTCGACGCCGATGGGTTGTCCATTCACTTCGCCCGAGCTGTTCCGGCTCTGGTTCACCAACACCCGCAGTACGCCACTGCTGCGCACCTGCGGTAAATCGCGGACTTCCCCCGGCCGCTGCCAGGCTTCCGGCGGCCCGGCCAGACGCGCTGCGGCCGGAAGCGGCAGCAGGCTCAGCAGGCAGGACAGAAGTAGCAGTCTTCTTATTGTCATCCGGTCTCCAAAAAGCAGTGTTTGACGAGCAAAACAATGCGCTGAGAACCCCGTGTCCGGTGCAAGTTCCTCGGGGCATTCACTTTCAAGGGTGGCACAGCGAACCGGCCAAGGCCAGGACGGTTCGTCAGTTCACCCATTAAGCTGCTGATTTGACGGGTTTTTTAATTCCAGCCGAGGAAGCTCTGCTATGCTTCCCGCGTTCTTTCCCGAGGCATTGGCATGCAACTCGTCGACATCGGCGTCAACCTGACCCACCCCAGCTTCGCCCACGACCGAGGAGCCCTGCTGGCCCGTGCCTATCAGGCCGGGGTCTGCCAACTGGTTCTGACCGGCACCAGCGTGGCGGACAGTGAACAGGCCTTGACACTCTGCCGCCAGCTGGACGAAACGGGCGAGCGCCTGTTCGCCACTGCCGGTGTCCACCCCCACGATGCCCGCGAGTGGACGCCTGCCAGCGCCCAGCAACTGCGCGACCTGCTGCGCGAAGAGCGAACCCGCGCCGTCGGCGAGTGCGGCCTGGACTTCAACCGCGACCTGTCCCCGCGCGCCCAGCAGGAAAAGGCCCTGGAGGAACAGCTGGCGCTGGCCGTCGAACTCGGCAAGCCGGTGTTCCTCCATGAACGCGATGCCAGCCAGCGCCTGGCCGCGATTCTCCGTGTCTATCGTGACAGTCTGACGGCAGCCGTGGTGCACTGCTTCACCGGCGACCGCCAGGCCCTCTTCGCCTATCTCGACCTGGATCTGCACATCGGCATCACCGGCTGGATCTGCGACGAGCGCCGCGGCAGCCACCTGCACCCGCTGGTGCGGGAAATTCCCGCCGGCCGGCTGATGCTGGAAAGCGACGCCCCCTATCTGCTGCCGCGCACCCTGCGCCCCAGGCCCAGGAGCGGGCACAACGAGCCGGCATTCCTGCCCGAGGTGTTGCGCGAGGTCGCCCAGCATCGCGGCGAATCCATGGAGGTGCTGGCCGCACACAGCACGGCCTGCGCCCGACGCTTTTTCGGCCTGCCGGAGATCTCCGTCCGCTGATAGCCGCGCCGTATCCGGGCTATGCCAGCCAGTCCAGGGTCAGGAGAAGGCGAGACTTGCCCGATTCCGGCCGGGGCGAGCGGTGGATGATGCCGGCTCCCTCGTTGCCCAGCCACTTCTCGCCCTTGAACAGCGCCACCGCGCCGGCTTCGATCTGTAGCACATCGCCTGGCTCGGCAGAGGCATCGCCGAGACGCGCCCTCGCCATCGCCCCCTCGAGAAGCCACTGACTGCCGGCACCGTAGTAGGTGGTGACCAGCCGCAGGGGCACCCGGTCGACATGAAAGCGCGGACACATGGCGGTTTCCAGCGAGCGCAGCCGCAGACCGACACGGCGGGCATCGACCAGGCAGGCGAAGGCCGATACCAGCCAGGCCACATCGGCGATGAACTCGGCGCGCCCCTCCGCGCCGACGTGCTCCTCGGCCAGCCGGCTCAGATCCGGCTCCGCCTCGGGATGGTCCAGCTCCAGCACCAGCGATAGCGCCAGGGGGGCGCCACGCGCCAGCAATGCCGCAAAGCGCTCGACCGGCCGGGGCAGGCGCCGCTGCCAGAGCGCCATGTTGACGCCATCTTCCAGCACATCGGCGAGCACCGCCGGGCTGTCGGCGCGGACCTGGCGCGACCGCCGCTGGATAGTCGCTCCCCGCATCTCAGACGGCCTCCTCGCTCCAGGCACCGAAGGGATCCGGCAGCGTCCGCCAGGCCTCGATCCCCCCGGCCATCTCCGCGTCATCGAGCAGGCAGGCGTCGAGTTCGTGGGTGAGGCGGGCAAAATCGATGTGCTGGCCGATGAACACCAGCTCCTGGCGGCAGTCGCCGATCTCGGGCGTCCAGTGTTTCATGATCGCCGCCAGCCCCTCCTCGTCCTGCGGCCACTGCTCCCTGGGCACGAAGCGCCACCAGCGCCCGGCATGGCCGTGGCGCATCAGGCCGCCGGCCTGGGACCAACTGCCGGCCTCCTCCGGCTTGCTCGCCAGCCAGAACCAGCCCTTGGAGCGCAGCAGCCGCCCGTTCTCCCATTCGCGGCTCAGAAAATCGAAGAAACGCTGCGGATGAAAGGGCCGGCGGGCCTGGTAGGCCGCCGAGGCGATGCCGTATTCCTCGGTCTCCGGCACATGCTCGCCGCGCATTTCCCGGAGCCAGCCGGGCGCCTGGGCGGCGCGTTCGAAATCGAAGCGCCCCGTGTCGAGAATCCTGTCCAGCGGCACCCGGCCCATGCTCATCGGCAGAATCTCGGCCTGGGTGTTGAGTCGGCCGAGAATCGCTGTCAGCTCTTCCCGTTCGGCCCGGGAGATCAGGTCGATCTTGCTGATCAGGATGACGTCCGCGAACTCGACCTGCTCGATCAGCAGGTCGGTGATCGAGCGCTCGTCCTCCTCTCCCAGCGTCTCGCCGCGGCTGGCCAGGCTTTCGGCCTCGTGGAAGTCGCGCAGGAAGTTGACCCCGTCGACCACAGTCACCAGCGTGTCCAGGCGGGCCAGGTTGGACAGACTGCGCCCCTGCCGGTCGCGGAAGGTGAAGGTTTCCGCCACCGGCAGGGGCTCGGCGATGCCGGTGGACTCGATGAGCAGGTAGTCGAAGCGCCCCTCGCGCGCCAGTCGGCTGACCTCCTCGAGCAGGTCCTCGCGCAGAGTGCAGCAAATGCAGCCGTTGCTCATCTCGACGAGCCGCTCCTCGCCCCGCTTGAGGCTGACGTCGCGCTGAACCTCGCTGCCATCGATGTTGATTTCGCTCATGTCGTTGACGATCACCGCCACCCGGAGGTTTTCGCGATTCTTCAGGACATGGTTGAGCAGGGTGCTCTTGCCGGCTCCCAGAAAGCCTGACAGCACGGTCACGGGCAGTCGTCGATCCACAGGATTCTCCTCAGGTGTCACGCAGGTGTCGTTCGCGCTGCTCCTGACGTTCCTTCGCCTCGATGCAGAGCGTTGCGGTGGGACGCAGCAGCAGGCGCCGCAGGCCGATCGGCTCGCCCGTCTCGACGCACCAGCCATAGGCGCCATGGGCCAGGCGCTCGAGCGCCGCATCGATCTTGTCCAGCAGCTTCTTCTCCCGCTCCAGCACGCGCAGATGCCATTGCCGCTGCTCCTCGGCACTGCCGATATCCGCCGGATCGCCGCTCGGCTCCGGCTCGCGCAAGGCGGCGAACCTCTCGTCGATACGCAATTGCAGCTCGGCGCGCTGCGCCAGCAGCAGCTCGCGGAAGAAGGCCTGCTGCCGCTCGTTCATGTAGGCCTCTTCGGGCTGGGCCAGCAGTTCGGCTTCGGTCATGGGCGTCTCCAGGGTCAGGACCTCCACAGGCGCATTCCAGAGGGGTTGCCTCGCAACGCTCCTCCCCCGCGTCGCAGCAAGACTTCCGCTTGCATACCTTGCATGAGAGGAACACGATAATTATTGTTATAACATAACATTTTTATCCTGGACCAGCGCCCATGAATTCCCTCGCCCTACCCGACGTCGCCAGCCAGACCCGTGCGCACCAGGACATCGCGCTCGAATGGGTCGGCATGCGGAACATCGCGCTGCCCGTCGTGCTGGCCGACCAGCGGATCGCTGCCTCCGTCGACGCGGGCGTCAGCCTCGACGATCCCGCCACCCGCGGCATTCACATGTCGAGGCTTTACCTGGCGCTGGAGGAGTTGGAGGACCGGCCGCTGACTCCGAAGCTGCTGAAATATGGACTCGGGCGCTTCCTCGCCACCCACGCGGGCCTGTCGAAACGCGCATTCCTGGCCGTGCGTGGCGAACTGCTGCTGAAGCGTCCCGCCCTGGTCAGTCCGCTGTCGGGCTGGAAGTCGTATCCGTTCGAGGTGAGCGCACGCCTCGACGCGAAGGGCCTGCGGATCGAGCTGAAGCTGGATGTCGACTACTCCTCCACCTGCCCCTGCTCGGCCGCGCTGGCCAGGCAGGTGATCCAGCAACGCTTCGCCGAGGACTTCTCCGGCCGGCCATTGCAGCGCGCCGAACTCCTCGCCTGGCTGGGCAGCGAACGGGGCATCGCCGCGACCCCGCACAGCCAGCGCAGCGTCGCCTCGCTGCGCATCAGGCTGTCGGCCAGCCAGGACGAACTCCCGCTGCGGACCCTGCTGGATACTGCCGAGGAGGCACTCGCCACCCCCGTACAAACCGCCGTCAAGCGCGGCGACGAACAGGCCTTCGCCCTGGCCAACGGACAGAACCCGATGTTCTGCGAGGATGCCGCACGGCGGCTGCACCGGGCCCTGAGCGGCTTCGACGGCATCCGGGCCTTCCATGTCCGCGTGGTGCATGCCGAAAGCCTGCACGCCCACGATGCCGTCGCCGAGAGCGCCTGGAACTGGAGCCACGGATGATGCTGAACTGCACCGCCCTGCAATGGGGGATGCCCGGCCGGCCGCTGACCCCGCCGCTGAATCTGCGCCTGGAAACAGGCAGCCTGACGGCACTCGTCGGTGCCAATGGCAGCGGCAAGAGCAGCCTGCTGAAGGTCATCGCCGGCTGGCAGGAGCCGCTGGCCGGCACCCTGAGTCTCAAGGTGCCCAGGCTGGGCGGCATCGGCTATCTGCCCCAGCAATCGCCGCTCGACCGGCAGTTCCCCATCGATCTGGCCGCTTTGGCAGGCCCTGGCCTGGCACGATCTGGCCAACGCACGGATCCACGCCGAGAACACCGCCAGGGTGCTGATCGAGACGGACGACCCGGCACAACCTTGCCGCCTACGCAGCAGAAATCGAGCGACTGGGGATGATGGGGTGGACGGGGCCTTTCGCGCCCTTCCGCCCGAGCACCGGCGCATCCTGACCTCCCATGACGCCTTCGGCTATCTCGGCCAAGCCTACCGTCTCGACATCCTCGCGCCCCAGGGCCTGTCGACCGAACGGGAGCCCTCCGCGGCGGAGCTGGCCATGCTGCTCCGGCAGATCGCCGAGGAAAGCGGAGCCGGGATCGGCGGCACCCTGTATTCCGACGCGCTGGCCGCCGAAGGCCCCGCCAGCACCTACCTCGGTCTCTATCGGCACAACGTCGCCACCCTGCTCGGGGCCTTGCGTCGCTGAGGCCTGTGCTCCGGACCCGCTGCCGGCAGTTGCGACTGCCCGGGCACGCCCGCTCGCAGGTACATGCCCGAAACCGGACTAGACTTTTCTCATCCAAGGTCTCGAGGAGTACGGACATGGGCAAGCGCGCTGCGGAGTATTTCCACCGTCAATGGCAGCACTACGAGGACTGCCACCACAACCAGACCAACCTGGCCCTGCACATGCTCGCCCTGCCACTGTTCGTCGTGGCCTGCCTGGTGCTGATCAGCGCACTCCTGCAGCGGGATCTGCTGGCGCTGGTGCTCGGCGTACTCGGCCTGTCCGCCGCCCTCGCCCTGATCGCCCAGGGCCATCGCTTCGAGGCCGGTGCCGATCCGCGGCATCCGGAGAACTCCCTGCCCCACCTGCTGGTCGAGCAGTTCCTGACCTTTCCCTGGTTCGTTCTGAGCGGCGCCTGGCGGCGCGCCTGGAAAGCCTGCCAGCGCAAGCGCGAGTGAGCGACGGAAGCCGGCTCAGCCGAAATCCTTGGTCAGGTTCAGCAGGATCCGGTCGGCCCGCTGCGCGCTCGACTCCAGCTCTGCGCGCCAGCGGGCCGTCAGCGGCTGCAGGTCGATCTCCCGCTCCGCGCGCGCCAGCCATTGCAGACGGTCGTGCCAATCCCCGAGCGCCGACTGCGCCGTCTTCAGCCGCTTCGCCCCGTCTTTCGAGAGTTCGACCAGATCGGGATAGGCCTCGGCGCCATAGCGCACCCGCTTGATCAGCAGACGCAGCCGGTGCCGGTCGTGGGCCGGATCGCGCAGCGCCTCGCCCAGGCGCCGGGCCTGGCGCGCCTGACGCTTGCCGATGCGCCGGCGCAGCCCGCGCAGGACGCCATCGCGCCCGGCCTGACGCCAGAGCGAAGGCCAGACGACCAGGGTGCTGCACAGCTGATGCCACTCGGCACTGGCCAGCAGGCTGTCGCGTCCGGCCGCCAGGCGCTCCCGGCGCACGCCGATCAGCCCGGTCAAACCGGCGGCCTGCAGCTCCTGCAGCAGCACCTCGTCGTCGCGCAGCGGCGTACTCAGTCGCCCCATGGCGGCAGCAGCCTGCTCCAGCGGCTCGACACCGGGCATACCGCGCAACGGGCGCAGCAGGCTGCGCAATCGGCGCAAGGAAATGCGCAGGTCGTGCAGCGCCTCGCCATCGCTGCGCGCTGCCAGGCGAGCGGCGCAAGCCTGCAAGGCGACATCCAGGCGCAGAACCTGATCCTGCAAGCGATTGGCAATCATCCACTACCTCCCCCGAACGCAGCGTTCCGCCCTGCAACTGCGGCCCGATCAACATGTCCGAAAATCAGCCCTCGCCCGTACGCCAGGGCAGCGCCCGGCGCAGGCGCCGCAAGACTTTTGCCAGGTCGCCCGGTGCGTCCTGCCGCCCGCCATAGCGCTGCGCCTCGAACAGTGCGACGAAGGCCAGGATCTCCCCAGCCTGGGCGGGCAAGCGGCGCGCCGCCCGCTCGGCGAAGGCCCGCGGTCCCTCGCCGGGCGCGCGGTGCAGGCTGTGACGCGCCAGCAGCCGCTCGAAGCGCCCGAACAGCCGCTGCTGCGCGTCGCCCTCGCGCCGCCAGGGCTTGAACAGCCAGAGCGCGACCAGCGCCAGCATCGTCGCGACCGCGGCGACGGCGCTCAACCCCAGCAGGCGCAGGTCGGCGCTGCCGAGCCAGGCGCGCAGAACCTGCATCTGCCGCTCGCCCTGGTAGCCGAGCACCCAGCGCTGCCAGCCGTAGTTCAAATTGTCCCAGGACAGGCGCAGCCGGTTGAACCAGTCGATGCCACGATAGCGCGCCAGGGACAACGGCGCCCCCTCGAGGAAGTCCTGGTC